>JACUUM010000004.1 GCA_014859305.1 Coriobacteriia bacterium | reverse complement strand
TACAACTGGGCGTTCGCCCGGCGGCACGAGGGGACGTTCGTCCTTCGCATCGACGACACGGACCCCGCTCGCTCCACGCCGGAGAACACCGCGGCGATCCTGCGCGCCATGCGGTGGCTGGGCCTGGAATGGGATGAAGGCCCCGAGGCCGGCGGAGCGAGCGCGCCGTACTTCCAGACGCAGCGCGGCGAGGTCTACCGGCGCGACCTGGAGCGGCTGAAGGCGTCTGGGGCGGCGTACCCGTGCTTCTGCACGCCGGCGCGACTCGACGAGAAGCGGGAGGCCGCGCGTGCGAAGGGAGGGTTCTCAGGCTACGACCGCGCATGCCGGACCTTGCCCGACGCCGAGGCCCGGCGCCGCCTCGAGGGCGGACAGACGCACGTGTGGAGGCTGAAGGTGCCCGAGGACCGCGGGGAGGTCTTCTTCGCCGACGAGATCCGCGGAGCGATGACGTTCCCGGCCGACGCACTGGACGACTTCGTGCTCGTCCGCTCGGACGGCACCCCCACGTACAACTTCGCGACGGTCGTCGACGACGTGGAGATGCGGATCACGCACGTCATCCGAGGCGACGACCACTTGTCGAACACGCCGCGCCAGATGGTCCTCTTCGAGGCGCTCGGCGCGCAGGTGCCCGCGTTCGCGCACATGGGCTTGATACTCGGTACCGACGGCAAGCGTCTGTCCAAGCGCCACGGAGCCGTGTCCGTGGAGGCGTACAGGGACGCCGGCTACCTGCCCGAGGCGCTGCTGAACTACCTGGCGCTCCTGGGGTGGTCGATGGATGCCGAGACGACGCTCTTCTCGGCGCGGGACCTCGTCGCGAACTTCGACCTCGGGCGCGTCTCCCGCAACCCGGCGATCTTCGACCCCGAGAAGCTCGAGTGGATGAACGGGGTCTACATCCGCGCTCTTCCCCCCTCCGAGTTCGTCGCGCGCATCGCGCCGCTGCTCGTGGAGGCCGGGCTGTGCGCGCCGGGCGACGTCGAGGAGCGGCGTGACTGGTTCCTCGAGCTCGCGCCGCTGGTGTCCGAGCGCGTCAAACGCCTCGGCGAGGTCGTGCCGATGGTGCGGTTCCTGTTGGCCGACGACATCGAGGTCGACGAGACCGCGAGGGACAAGGTGCTCGCCCAGGAGGGCGCGTCGCTCGCTCTGGAAGCCTCCGCGGACGCCTTGCGCGTGCTGCCGACGTTCACGGCCGCGGCGGTCGAGGAGGCGTTGCGGGCCGTGCCGGGCGGCACGGGTCTCAAACCCAAGACGGTCTTCCAGGCCGTGCGCGTCGCCGTCTCCGGAGCGACGGTCAGCCCGCCGCTGTTCGAGTCGCTGGCGCTCCTCGGGAAGGACAGGAGCGTGGCCAGGATCGAGGCCGCCAGGGCGCTCGCGGCCGCTTGACATGCCCCTTCGCCCCTTGTAGATTATTCAACCGCGCCCGGCACGGGTGCGGGAGCCGCACCCAGGTGTTGGGGCGTCGTCTAATGGCAGGACAACGGATTCTGGTTCCGTATGTGGGGGTTCGAATCCTCCCGCCCCAGCCATTCGGCTCGAAGCGCGGCCCGTTAGTCTAGTGGACGAGGACGCCGCCCTCTCAAGGCGGAGATCACGGGTTCGAATCCCGTACGGGCTACCAAGCGGACAACGGCAGGCCGCCCGCATCGAGGCGGCCTGCGTCATCCCCTGACCGGCACGGGTGCTGCTAGAATAGGGATCGGAGCGGGCCGGACGGCCGCGCGTCGAGGGGAGACCCTCGCGTGAGGAAAGTCCGGGCTCCACAGGGCAGGGTGCCTGCTAACGGCAGGGCGCGGCGACGCGACGGAAAGTGCCACAGAAAAGAAGACGCCCCACGCCATGAGCGCGGAGCAAAGCTGAAACGGTGCGGTAAGAGCGCACCAGCGTCGTGGAGACACGGCGGCTTGGCAAACCCCACCCGGAGCAAGGGCGAATAGGAGCGGTCAAGGCCGGCCCGGCCGTCGCTCGGGTACGCCCGCTCGAGGCCGCCGGCGACGGCGGTCCCAGATAGATGGTCGTCCACGACAGAACCCGGCTTACAGGCCCGCTCCGGACGGCGAAGAAGACGAAGGCCGGCTCAGGCGCCGGCCTTCGTCGCGCCCGGTCCCTCATCCCCCGACGCGATCGCGCACGGCGGAGGCGACCGAGGGGGCATCGAAGCTCGAGAGGCGTACGTACTCCCCGGCGCACGATCGCGCTATGTCGCGGGCGGCCCCGTTGCGTGCCGGCCCGGTGTCCGTGTCGATGACCAGCGCGTTCACCTTCGTCGCCCGCACCCGCGCCGCCATCGCGCGAGCGTCCTCGCTCCCCAGGCCTCCCGCAAGGCCGACGTTGGCGCGGCCGTCGGTGACCAGTACGAGCCACGGCACGACCTCGGCGTCGCGCCGGCGCTCCGCCTCGAGCAGTTCCAGCCCCCGCGAGATGCCGCTTGCGAGCGGCGTCGCGCCCCCCGTGGGGATCGAGCGAAGCTTGAGGCGCGCCAGCTCCACGCTGCTCGTGGGCGGGAGCACGACGTCCGCTCCGTCCCCGCGGAACGACACGAGCCCGACCCGGTCCCTGCGCCTGTAGGCGTCCGCCAGGAGATCCAGCACGGCCGCCTTGGCCGTCTCCATGCGGCTGGAGGCTCTCATCGACCCGCTCGCGTCCACGCAGAAGACCACCGAGACCCCCACCCGCCGCGTGCGGACCTTGTTGCGCACGTCCTCCGGACGCACCTGGAGGGCCATCGCGCCCTCGCGCTCGCTCTGCCGAGCGGCCGCGGCGCGCAGCGTGGCGTCTACGGCGATGTCGGCCGGGGCACCCGGCTTGGGGACCTCGGATCGCGAGTAGCGCCCCCTGCCGTCCTCGGCCAGGGTCTCCTGCCGCCGGCCCCCCGAAGACCGGCGGGAGCGGTCGAGCGGGGCCACGAGGCGGGCCTCGGCCATGGGCGAGGAGGGGGCCTCGCCGGCGACGCCGAGCGTGAGGACGCGCGACGCGTCGCCGGCGCCGCAGCCGGCGCCGGTGTCGGCGGACGAAGGGTCGCCGTCCGCATCGGCGCCCGGCGGGGCCGACAGCACCGACGGGAGCATCCCCTGGTCCCAGTCCCGCTCGTCGAACGGTTCCCGGCGGACCCGGTGCGCGAGGACCAGCGGCGCCATGCGGCGGACATGCTCGAGATCGGCGGCACAGGAGTCCTCGAGCGCAGCAAGCGCCACCGACGCGCGCGCCAGCGTGATGTCGGCCCGGTGCCCGTCCACGCCCACGGCCGCGCACGTCTCGGCGATCGCCAGGAGCACGTCGTCGTCGAGCCGGATCCGGCTGAGGCGCAACCTCGCGTGGCGCAACGCGGTCCCGAGGCCGGCCTCTTCGTCCGCCCACTTCCGGGCGAAGGCGACGCCGTCCTCCTCGAAGGCCTGGCGGCGCTTCACGATCTCCACACGCGACCGCGGGTCGGCGATGCCTTCTACGTCGACGCAGAGGCCGAAGCGGTCCAGCAGTTGCGGCCTGACCTCGCCTTCCTCGGGATTCATCGTCCCGACCAGCATGAACCTCGCCGGGTGCGAATGGGCGATACCTTCGCGCTGCACCACGTTGACGCCCATCGCCGCAGCGTCCAGCAGGGTGTCGACAAGGTGGTCGTCGAGCAGGTTGACCTCGTCGACGTACAGGATGCCGCGGTTGGCGTCGGCCAGAAGCCCGGGTTCGAACCCCTTCTCACCGGTCTTCAGCGCGCGCTCGATGTCCAGGGTGCCGACCAGGCGGTCCTCGGTGGCCGACACCGGCAGGTCGACGATCCGCGGCGGCCGCGACGCGGTCGGCAGGGGACCCTCGTCGCGTCGCGCCCGGCACTCGCGGCACCACGACGCCGGCTCGGCGGGATCGCACGAGTACCGGCAGCCCTCGACGACGTCGATCGCGGGGAGCACGGCGGCCAGCGCGCGGACGGCGGTGGACTTGGCGGTCCCCTTCTGCCCGCGGATGAGCACCCCGCCCACGCGGTGGTCGACCGCGTTCACGAGCAGCGAGGTGCGCAAGGTGTCCTGGCCGACGATCGCCGAGAACGGATAGCAGCTGCCGGGCCGGACGTGCACGCGCGCCTCCTGGCGGTGTCGGCGGGACCGGGGCCTGGGGGCTGGTGGACCGCCAGGCGACCGCCTACAGTATATGGTAGGAGGCGCGCTTCCGCCACCCAAGATTTGGTGGCGCGGGTGTCCGGCGCGTCAGGCGATGCGCCACTGGAACGAGCCGCACGACGACGGCTCGCTCTCGTGATGCTTGGGGCACGTGTTCACGTACACGCAGTCGTCGCACGTGTAGTCCGCGGTGTCGGGGGGCTCGCCGTCGGGGCCCACGGGACGCCTGACGGCCACCGCTCCTCGGGCGTCCTCGGCGGCCGGCGTCTCCTCGGCGACGGCGTCCCCGGCTGCCGGAGCAGCGTCCGGCACCTCCTCGAGACGGGCAGTCCCGGATGCGGTCTCGCGCGCCCGGTCGGCCGCCGCTTCGGAGGCCTCCTCGCCGGAGCCGTCGCCCTCGTCCCTGTCGCGAGCCCCCATCGGATCGACGGGCACCTCCGGGACGGCGAGGAGGAGCGCCCCCTGGCCCTCGTCCGCCTCCGCCACGCCGTCGGGTTCGTCGTCGTAGTCGCCCATCACGACCGCCCGCAGCGGCGGCACGATCCCGGGTACGGCGCTGGCCGGCGGCTGGTCGGCCGCCGCGGGCTCCGGCCCTGCATCGTCCCACGGCCACGCCCGCGCCTCGGGCACGACCGGCGCGACGGCGGCCGGTTCGTCCGCCGGCTCCTCCGCCGGCCCCGGCTCGTCGTCGGCAAGGTCGTGCGCGCTCTCCGCCAGCAGGGCGACCGCCTCGGAGAGGTCGTCGTCAGCGTCGTCTTCGAGCGCTCCCCCCGGATCCATGTCGACGGGCTCCGTCTCCGCGGGCTCGACGGCAGCCTCCCGTGCGGCGCGACGCTCCTCGGTCTCCGGCCCGTCGGAGACTTCCATCCGGGGCGACTCCCCGACGGCGGGGACGCGCTGCGCCTGGACGAGCAGGACGGGGGCCGCGGCCTCGAGATCCGCGACGAAGACCTCGACGTCCAGTCCGTCGAGGGACGCGCCGGCGGCCTCCGAGGAGAGGTACTCGAGAGCGTCACGGCGGGAACCGAACGTCTCGTCCGCTAGCAGTCGCAGGGTGCCGGAGGCCCGGTCCGTCCCTACCAGGAAGAAACGCATGTCCATCCTCCTCGCGTTCGACAGGGCTTTGGCGTCTATGTTCGGCAGATTGGGCCCCGCACACAAGGGCGCCTGTCGCGGTAACGGTCGTGAAGGCCCTCACGAACACCGGGCCCATGGTAGTATCGCCGGGGGGCCCGCGCAGCGGGCCCGATTCCGTCAGGCGGTACCATGCTCAGTTCCATCCCGCTCACCGAAGGCCCGCTCGTCGCCGTGGACATCGAGGCGACGGGGGCCCGGCCGGGCCACCACGAGGTCATCGAGATCGGCGCCGTCCGGATCGAAGCCGGGCGGATAGCGGACCGGTACTCCAGCCTGGTCCGGACGTCTGGACGCCCGATACCACCCGTCATATCCACGCTGACCGCCATCAGCGACGCGATGCTCGCCGAGGCTCCGGGCATGGACGACGTGCTCGAGACGTTCCGGCGGTTCGCCGACGGCGCGGTGCTGGTGGCCCACAACCACCGCTTCGACCTGGGCTTCCTGGACTACGAGTCCGAGCTGCGGTGGGGCGAGCCCTTCCCGAGGCCCGTACTGGACACGCTCGCGCTCGCGCGCAGGCTGCATCCCGCCGAGGACCGGCACAACCTCCGAGACCTCGCGGCCAGGTACCGCACCCGGATCCGTCCGATCCATCGCGCCGGCAGCGACGCCGAGGCCACGGCCGAGATCCTGATCGGCATGACGCCGCACCTGCTCGCGCGAGGGCTCGAGACCGCCGGCGAGGTCGCAACGTTCTGCGGGATGGACCACCAAGGGGACCTGTCCCGCAAGCTCTCGCTGACGACGCGCATGCCGCCGAGACCGGGGCTGTACCTGTTCCGTGACCGTAGCGGGCGCGTCGTACACGTCGGACGCGCCCGCGACCTGCGCGCCCGTACCCGCAGCTACTTCTACGGCTCCATCGGACGCGGGAGACCTCCCGTCGCCGCCGAGACGGAGGCGATCCAGTGGATCGAGTGCGCCTCCGAGCTCGACGCCTTGCTGTTGGAGAGCCGGCTCGTCACCCGGTACCGTCCCGAGCACAACTCCAGCGTCCTGCGCGGTGACCGCGGCCCATGGCTGCTCACGCCCACCACTGGCCGCTTCCCCGGCCTGCGCGTCGCCAGCCGACCCCTGGCGGTCGGCGCCGTCGGGCCGTTCGCCAGCGAGGGGGCGCTGGAAGCCGTCGCCGCCCAGCTACGCCGCGAGCACGGGCTGCGGCGATGCACCCGCCGGCTGACCCGGCGCACGATCCGCGTGCACTGCGATCACCGCGACGACGGCACGTGCCCGCGCCCCTGTGTCGAGGACTGCGACGAGGCCGTCTACGCCGCGAGGGTCCGCGACGCGCTCGCGGCGTTCTCCACCGGCGAGCCCGTCTTCCGGCAGAGCCTACGCTCGCGGCTCAGCGCCTCGGCCACCGCCATGAGATACGAGGAGGCGATCAGGTACCGCGACACGCTGAAGGCCTACGACCGGTCGCTGTCGGCGCTTCGCACCGTCGAGGCGGCGACGCGCGACCCCGGCTTCGCCATCGTGGAGGGTGACGGCGAGCGGGTCGTGCTGCACCTCGTGCGCCACGGACACCTGGCCAAGACGCTGCGGCTGCACCGCGAGGAGAGTATGCGTCCCGAGATCCTCTCCCGTCTGCACCGGGTCTTGACAGCCTACTTCCCCGCGGAGGACCCCCCCGTCGATCCTCGGCTGCTCTCGCCTCGCGCGTTGCGCGACGTCTTCCTGATCTCCGCGTACCGCGCACAGCATGGAGCGCTGGAGGTGCCCCTGACCGGAGGCCCGGAGGCGGCGCTGCGCCGCCTCCGGGCGACGCTGGAGACCGCCGAGCCCCGGCGGGGAGTCGCCTAGGGCCCGCGAGAGCCGGCGAAGACGGCGGACGGGATCGCGACGGAGATGCCTCGACGAGACGACACCTTCGAGAACGCGCCGTGGAACGGCCGCGCCGTCCTCCACGTGGACATGGACGCGTTCTTCGCCTCGATCGAGCAGCTGGACCATCCCGGATGGCGCGGCAGGCCCGTCATCGTCGGCGGGGCGGCCGCCTCCCGCGGCGTCGTCGCCGCGGCTTCGTACGAGGCCCGCCGTTTCGGCGTGCGGTCCGCGATGCCCTCGGCGACCGCGGCTCGGCTCTGCCCCGACGCGGTGTGGGCGCCGCCGCGCTTCGAGCGCTACCGTGAGGTGTCCCTGGCCGTCCGAGCCGTCTTCGACGAGGTGACGCCGCACGTGCAACCCGTCTCGATCGACGAGGCGTACCTCGACGTGACGCCGGGAGGCACCGGCGTCCATCCGGTCACCGCCTCACGGCGGATCCAGGCCCGGATCGGCGCGCTCGGTCTGTCGTGCTCGGTGGGCGTCGCCACGTCCAAGACCGTCGCCAAGATCGCATCGGACCTCGACAAGCCGCACGGCCTCGTCGTGGTCCCTCCGGGCGAGGAGGCGGCGTTCCTCGCCCCGATGCCGGTCGAGGCGCTCCAAGGCGTCGGCAAGATGACCGCCGGGCGTCTGCGCGCCCTGGGCGTGCGCACGCTGGGCGGACTCGCCGCGCTCGACCCCGCCACTGCGGCCCGTGTGCTGGGCTCGTACGGGCCGGAAGCGGTCCGTCGAGCGGCCGGCGTCGACGAGCGGCCGGTCGCGGCCGGAGAGCCGCGCAAGTCGGTGTCCAAGGAGCACACGTTCGCTGCCGACGTCTCGGAAGCCGCCGACGTGGAAGGGGCGCTCGCGCGCCTGGCCGAGGAGGTGGGTGCCCGGCTGCGGCGCGCGGGGGTCGCCGGGCGGACGGTCACCGTGAAGCTGCGTTTCGGGGACTTCACGACCCGCACGGTCAGGCGGACCCTACCCCGCCCGGTGGACTCCGAGCGCGACTTCCTGCCCGTCGCGATGCGGCTCCTGCACTCGGCCTGGTCCCCCGGCGTCGGCCTGCGGCTCGTCGGTGTCGGCCTCAGCGGCTTCGAGGAGCGCGCCGAGCAGCTGGAGTTGCTGCCGGACGCGCCTTCGCAGCCCGAGTGCTCCTCCTCCGATGCGGTGATGCGAGGAGTCGACGCGGTCCGCGAGCGGTTCGGCTCCGGCGCGATCGGGGTAGGACGCAGGGGGCTGCGCGGAGAACCGGGGCGGCCGCAGCGGCGTCCCAAGGAAACGGGCGAGCCGCCCGTGTCGGCAGACGAAGGGAGCCGTGCATGAGAACGTGGCGTGCGGTCACGCTCGTCGCTTTCTTCGCCGTGGCGATGATGACGGGATGCGGTGCGGACCGGCCCGCGGGACCCGAGGAGCCGGGCGGCGAGACCACGGACGGGGCGGGGTCCGGGACGATCGCGGCCCCCGGCATATACGAACTGGACGACGGACGGGTGCAGGCGGTCGGGACGCTGCTGCGCCTGGAGCTCGAGGGCGGCTTCTGGGCGGTCACGGACGTGCCGCCCGGCGCGGAGCCTTCCCCCGAGGACACGGCGGACATCGTGGCGGTGATCCCCAACGCCGAGGATGTGCGGCCCGACATCGAGGGTCTCGTCGGCGAGTACGTCGCCGTCACCGGGACGCGGCTCGAGGGTCCCTCTATCCGGATGGCGGGGCCGGAGATCGAGGCGGAGACGATCGAGGTCGTCGGCGCCGACGTGCGGGTCGCGCCCGAAGACGGCGGCGGCCCCGGCGAGCCGACCTCCTCCCCGTAGGCCCCAGCGAGCCGGAAGGCGTCCGGAGCCGCCGAGGCGGCGCCGGAGCATAGCGGGAGGGGATGGCGGAGCGGAGAGGCCGCCCTCGCCGCTCGCGCAGCGGCTACCGGCGAGCGCGCTCCTCGGCGTCCGCCCAGGACTCCTCCTCCGCGGCCGACGCTCCGCCCAGTCCCGGACCCATGGGCCCGAGGCCCACCCCTCTGCGCAATCGGACCGGCTCCCCCGAACCGGCGCGGATCACGTACGGCTCCACGCTACGCGCGACGATCGCGAGCCCCCGGGCGTGGTCGTTCTGCAGGATGCCGTCGACGAGCAGGCAGCGGTGCTTGACGATCGCCTCACCGGCGCGCGCGAGCACGTCCTCGAACACGGTCACGTCGAGCAGCCCGGTAGGGTCCTCCATCGTGAGGAAGCACGTCCGCCGCCCCGAGCGCGTGCGCGGGGTCTGCGCGCGCTCCCGCACGCCGCAGACCGTGACGGGCGTCCCGTGCGCCAGCCGCGTCAGGTCGCACGCCCACGTCACGCCTCGCGCTCTCAGGTCCGCCACGGCCAGCTCCAGCGGGTGGCACGTCAGCGACAGACCGAGGACCTCCAGCTCCGCGGAGAGCCTGCGTGCCGGCGACCAGCCCGACACGTGCCCGGTCGGGTCGGCCTCTCGCGCCGGGCCCGGCGCGAGCAGCAGCGCGCGGTCGCCCGCCACGCCCTCGCGCGCGATGACCGCCTTCACCTCGGGCAGCAGGGCGAGCATCTCGTCGCGGGTCGGCGGGCGGCCGGCATCGGTGAGACCGAGGCCGTCCAGCGCGCCGCAGCGTATCAGACTCTCCGCCTCGTCGCGGCCGGCGCGCGTCCGGCGCAGGAAGTCGGCGAGGTCGCCGAAAGGACTCGCGGCGCGCTCCTCGGCGATCGCCGCCAGCAGGCGCTCCGAGACGTGCAGGGTGTCGGCCAGGCCCACGCGTATCGCCCCGCCGTCGCGCTCGACCGCGTAGCCGGCCCCCGATGCGTTCACGTGCGGCGGCAGGATCGCGATGTCGTGCCGGCACGCGTCGTTCAGCACCGCGCGCGGGCTGTAGAATCCCATCGGCTGGTGGTTCATCATGCCGACGGCGAACTCCGCCGGGAAGTAACGCTTCAGCCACGCGCTCGCGTAGCTAACGACGGCGAAGCACGCGGCATGGGCCTTGTTGAAGCCGTAGGCGGCGAACCCGGCGAGCTGCCGGAAGACCTCCTCGGCGACGGGCCGCTCGCAGCCCAGAGCGCACGCGCGCTCGACGAAGCGCGCCCGTATCGCCTCCATCTCCTCACGGGAGCGGTCCTTCGTCATGGCGCGACGCAGACCGTCCGCCTCGGCCAGGTCGAACCCGGCGACCTCGCGCGCGACCTGCAGCACCTGCTCCTGGTAGACGATGACGCCGTAGGAGTCGCACAGGGGGCGTCCCATGGCGGGGTGCGGCACCGTGACGGGCTCCAGGCCGTGACGGCGCCGGATGTACGGCGTGATCATCTCGGCTTCCAGCGGACCGGGGCGGAACAGCGAGATCTGCGCGATGATGTCCTCGAAGCGCTCCGGCTTCAGCCTCGTGGAGAGATTGCGCTGGCCGGACGACTCGAGTTGGAACATCCCGACGTTGTCCGAGGCGGCGATCTGCCGATACACCTCCGGGTCGTCGGGGGTCAGCGTGAAGGGCTCCGGCACCGCCTCCTCCCCCACCCGCTCGCGTGCCAGGCGCACCGCGTCCGATATCGCCGAGTGCATACGCAGGCCCAGCACGTCCAGTTTGACCAGGCCGAGCGCCTCCACGTCGTCCTTGTCGTACTGCGCGACCACCACGCCCTTGGCCGCCCACTGCAGCGGCGCCCACGTGTCCACCGGTTCGCGGGTGATGAGGAAGCCGCCCAGGTGCGTGCCCAGGTGCATCGGGCAGGCGTCCAGCCGCTCGGCGATGTCCAGCAGCATCGAGTGGCGCCGCTCGTCGCGCAGCGGGTGGTTCGCGCACTCGGGGTAGGCGGCGAGCACCTCGCGCACCTTGGATGCCGACACCCAGGGCAGGTACCGCGAGAGCTCGTCCACCTCGGCCGGAGGGTGTCCCAGCGCGCGGGCCGCGCAGCGCACCGCCGAGCGCGCCGTCATCGTGTTCACGGTGGCGACCATCGCGACGTGCTCCGAGCCGAAGCGGCGGTAGATGTAGGCGATCACCTCGTCACGGCGCGCCGCGTCGAAGTCCACGTCGATGTCGGGCATCTGGCGCCGCGCGGGGTTGAGGAAACGCTCGAACAGCAGGTCGTGCTCGATGGGGTCCGCGTCCGTCACGCCCAGCACGTAGCTCACGATCGAGTCGCCGGCGCTGCCGCGCCCCGAGTATCGGATGCCGCGGGAACGGGCGAAGTCGACCACGTCCTTGACCACGAGGAAGTACTCCGCGAAGCCCAGGTCGCAGATGGCACCCAGCTCCCGTTGCAGCCGCGCGACGGCCTCGGGCGTGAGCGGCCGGTACCTCTCCTCCAGTCCGCGCCAGGCGGCCTTGGACAGCGCCGAGTACGCCGTCTCGCCGGGCGGGACCTCCACGCTCGGGAAGTGGAACCCGCCCAGGCCCAGGTCCAACTCGCAGCGCGCGGCGATCTCGAGCGTCGCGTCGCACGCGCCCGGCACGCCGGCGAACAGGCGCCGCATCTCGCTGCCGCTCTTGAGGTACAGCTCGCCGTTGGGCCGGTCGTAGGGCCCGGGCAGCGGGACTCCGGTGCCGGCGGCTGCGAGCACGTCGGCGAGCCGGAACTCCTCGGAGCGCACGTAGTGGACGTCGTTGGTCGCCACCACCGGCAGGCCGAGCACCCCGGCGAGCTCCGCCAGCCCGGCGACGTAGCGCGGCGCCTGCGGCGCCATCGCATGCACGAGCTCGACGTAGAAGCTCCCCGGCGCGAAGCAGCGCGCGAGCCGCTCCAGAGCCGCGCGCGCACGCCACGGGCGTCGCGCCAGCACCGCCGCACCCGCCTCGCCCCGCTGACAGCCGGAGAGCGCGATCATGCCCTCCGAACAGCGCGCGAGCTCCGCCAGCGTCACGACCGACGAGTGCGCGCCGAAGCTGTCCGGCCCGCGACGCAGGTGCATGCGGGAGAGCAGGCGGCACAGGTTGCGGTAGCCCGTGACGTCCTCGGCGAGCAGGGTGAGGTGGAACCCGGCGCCCGAGGCGCGCCCGAAGCCCACGGGGGCGGAGAGCGGCAGACGCTCCTCGGGAGGGAGGTCTCCCTCGTGGCCACGGATGCCGGCGGCCTCCACCACCACCTCCGCGCCGACGATCGGCCTCACCCCGGCGGTGAGCGCGGCGCGGTAGAAGCGGATCGCGCCGTAGAGGCCCTGATGGTCCGTGAGCGCAAGTGCCGGCATGCCGCGTCCGGCGGCGGCCGTGACGAGGTCGTCGAGGTCTGCCGCCCCGTCGGCGAACGAGAAGCGCGAGTGCGTGTGCAGGTGGACGAAGGCCATCGGCGGTCCCGAGTCCCGCCCTAGTCGACGATGCCCACGAGCAGCCAGCGGTTCGTGAGGCGGTCGTAGGCGAGGTCGTAGACGCCGCCGCGCGCGAGCACGCGGAAGCAGCGGCGGCTCACGCGCTCCCGAGGGTCCCACCACGCGCGCTCGACCGCCCAGGCCTGCGCGAGCGCGTCGACGCGGTATCGCCGTCCTCCCCAGGAGAACATGGCCGGCACCCGCCTCTCGCCGTCCCATTCGACCTCGACCTCGCGCTCGACGCGCTTGCCCGGCGCCGCGCCGTCGCAGCCGGGCAACTCGGAGCCGCGCACGACCCAAGGGCTGCGCAGCAGCTCCATGACGACCGGCAGGCGCCCGCGCTTGTCGCCGAAGAGGTCGGCGGACTGACCGCGCGTGTGCGTCCGGTAGCGTTTGATGGCGGGGTTGCGGCCCATGCGAGGTCTTTCACGCGAGGGGAGGCGGCGGGGTCCGGAGGCGCCGGCGGTCCTGGTGCGCGTCCCCCGGGCCCGGGACGAGATTGTACCCGAACACGTGTTCGATAGACAACTTCGCGCACCCGGGCGGCGGACCCCCCTCCGACGGCGGCGTTCCTACCAGCCCAGGAGCGGCAGCGCCCGCGCGAAAGCGCCGCCGGCGGCCAGGGCGATCGCGATCGTCATCGCGACCACGAGAGCGGCCTTTCGCACCCCCAGCTCCCGTCCGAGGACCGCCACCGTGGAGATGCACGGGATCGCGAGCGTGTTCACGAGCGCGTAGACGAAGACGTCGCTCCGCGACATGAACCCGAGCAGGTCGTGACCCGTGGCACCGAACCGCGCGATGGCGAGCGTGGCCAGCAGCTGCAGCGCGAGCTCCTTGCGCAGCAGCCCGAACAGCAGCGTGAGCCCCGCGACCGCCGGCAGACCCAGCCAGCCCTCCACGACGGGCTCGAGGGGGCCGGTGAGCGCCCACAACCGGTCCGTCTCGTAGAGGCCGCCGAGCACCAGGCTGCCGACGATCACGATCGGCGTGGCCACGAAGAGGAACTCGCGGAACCGGTCCCACGCCTTGCGCAGGACCGGCCTCCACGCCGGACGCCGGAACGGGAAGACCTCCATCACGAGCCCGCCGCCGCGCCCCGGCATCCAGCGGTCGAGCGCGAGCCCCACCCCGAACGTCAGCACCGCGGTGACGGCGAAGACGCCGGCCGCCGGCGCCCAGCCGAGGAAGCGCCCGGCGGCGCCGAGGATCACGGCGGAACGCGCGCTGCACGGAACCATCACCGCCAGCGTGGCCGCGATCGTACGCTCCCGGCCGTCGCCCAGCGAGCGGGTCCCGATGACGGCCGGCACGTTGCAGCCCGCCGCGGCGACCAACGGGATCACCGCGCGTCCGTGCAGGCCGAAGCGGTGCATCACCCTGTCCGCGAGGAACGCCGCGGACCCCAGGTAGCCGCTGTCCTCCAGCAGGGCGAGCATCACGTAGAAGGTCAGGATGTACGGCAGGCCGATCGAGAGAGAGGCCTCCACGCCCGCGTCCAGCCCCCACAGGAGCGTGCGCCCCAGGATGCCTTCGCCTGCCGTGGCGTGGACGGCCGCTTGGATCGGCGGGGACGCGGCGGCGCTCCAGAACGCCTCGAACCCCGTCGCCAGGGCGCCCCCGACGACGAACAACATGCCGAAGACGCCTGCCAGCATGGCCAGCAGAATCGGCACGCCCGTCAGCGGCGAGGTCGTGATCGAAGCCAGCGTGCGACGGCGTGCGGGCGGCGCGTGCGAGACCGCCCCCTCGGCGAAGCGGCGGGCCCGCGAATGGCGCTCGCGGGCCAGCTTCGCGGCGATCGCGGCGCGGCCCCCAAGGGCGATCCGTCCTCTGACGAGCAGCGCCGCCGCAACCGTCTCCCGCCCGCCCGGCAGCGCCGCCGTCGCCGTCAGGACCGGCTCCCTGCCTTCCACCGCCTGCAACGCCAGCGCGCGTGGCGGCAGCCCCCAGGGCCTCTGAGGCATGCGAGCGGCGGAGGAGGCGACCTCGGCCAGCGCCGTCTCCACCTTCGCGTCGTACCGCGGGAGAGGGTCGGACCATCCGCTCTCGGCGGCCCGGAGCGCTGCGTCGAAGAGCTCCGCGACGCCCGTCCCCTGGACCGCCACCGTCGGCACCACGGGCACGCCCAGAGCCGAGGCGAGCGCGTCGGCGTCCACGGCCGTGCCCGAGCGGGCCGCCTCGTCGATCAGGTTGAGCGCCACGACGACCGGCGCGCCGGCGTCGCCCAGTTCGAGGACGAGCGCGAGGTTTCGGGCGAGGTTGCCGGCGTCGACGACCACGACGACGGAGTCGGGGTGTGCTTGCAGGAGCGCCTCGCGTGCGGCTACCTCGGCTTCGTCTCGGCCCAGTAAGGAGTAGGCGCCCGGCAGGTCGACGATGCGGACCCGGCGCTTACCCGCCTGCGTCTCGGCGACGGCGACCTCCAGGGTCGTGCCCGCGTAGTGAGCGGTCTCCACCCGCGACCCGGTCAGCTGATTGAAGAGCGTCGATTTACCGACGTTCGGGTTGCCGGCGAGCGCGACCGTCAGCGTCATCTCTTGCGGCGGCCCATCCCGAGGCGGCCCTTGCCCGCGGGCCGCACGAGGATCTTCGCCGCGACCTCGCGGCCGAGCGCGTACTGCGACCCCGCGACGTTGACGAGCAGGGGGCCGCGGAACGGAGCGACCTCGCAGACCTCGACCTCACGACCCGGGAACATCCCGAGAGACGCGAGGTAGGGCAGCAACTCGTGATCGTCCTCGGAGACCTGCACGATCTCCACGCGTTGACCTCCGCCGCTCTCGCACAGCGGTACGCCCTCGACCTCGCGCACCTCTCCCGCCGCGGTCGGGATCGGGTGTCCGTGCGGACAGGACTCCGGGCGCTCCATGAACGCCTCGAGGGCCTCCATCACCTTCGGCGACAGCGCGTGCTCCAGACGGCAGGCCTCGTCGTGCACTTCCTCCCACGACAAGCCGAGGACGTCGACGAGGAACCGCTCCGACAGCCGGTGTCGCCGGATGATGTCCAGCGCCTCCCGGCGGCCCTCCTCCGTCAGCACGACGGCACCGTCCGGCCGGGTGATGAGACCGCGGATCTCGAGGCGCTTGAGCGCGGACGTCACGGTCGGTCCCGAGACGCCGAGCGCCTCCGCGATCTGCGTCGGCCTGACGTCGCCCTTCTCGGACAGCTTGTAGACGAGCTCGAGGTATTCCTCCATGGTAGCCGATGGCATCGCCACTCCTTCTGAAAGGCGTCGCAGTACGATTAGTATAACCTAAGACCTCCCGATCCGGCACCGCGGGCACCGAAACGGCGTTCCGTCCGCTCAACCCCCGCGGGCGCCCGTTCGGCATACATCCACGACCGGTGGTCAGAAGTGTCCGCAATCTCGACGAAAGCCATTGACCGCCCGTGCGGGCCGGGTGTAGCGTATGGCTCGTCCCAAGAAGCCGGACTGAGCGAGTCTCGAAAGCCAGCGTACCAGTAGCTGCCGGCGAGGGGCCCGACCGAAAGGCAGACGCGAGTCTTCCTGGGCGGAGGGTACCTCAAAGGCGTGAAACGGGAAGCTGGGGAGTAAGGACACCGCGGGCGAGGTTTCTTGGGACACTCTCGTTCCTCGGGACCCACCTCCGGACCGCATCCGCGGACGCTGACCACGGGTCACCGCGCCCGCGGGCGATCCGGTTCCCTACGCCTTCCGGTACGCGATGCGAGCCACCGGCGACTCCCACACGGCGACCTCGGTCACCGTCACGGTGGGAGCCACGCGTGCCTGCAGCGCCTCGAAGATCACGCGCGCGAGGTTCTCGGCCGTGGCGTTGAGGCCGTCGAAGGGCGGCACGTCGTTGAGGTACGCGTGGTCGAAGGGATCCAGCACCGCCGCGAGGTCGTCCTTGAGCGTCTTGAAGTCGTACACGATCCCGATGTCGTCGAGCGCCTCGCCACGCACCGTCGCCTCCACGTCCCACGTGTGGCCGTGGAGCTCGCGGCACTCCCCTTCGTAGCCCCTGAGAGCGTGCGCCGCGTCGAAGTGGCCGCGCACCGTCAGGTCCCACGACCCGCCCGGCGGCTCCCGTCTCATGTCCGCGGCTTCGGCCCGGGCGCCGATGGCGCGGTTGGCGAGCGCGTCCGCCTCGGCGTTGTCCTCACGCCGGACGTGGACGACGCTCGTTTCCTCGATCGCGGCGAGCAGCTCGGTCGCCCGTTCGTACAGCGGGCGCAACCCTTCGTTCCTCACGCGGTACTCGCCGGACAGCTGCCGGACCATCAGCTCGCTGTCGGAGCGGACGTCCAAGGCGCGAACCCCGCGGGCGAGCGCGGCCTCGAGGCCGTCGATGAGGGCCTGGTACTCCGCGGCGTTGTTCGTGGATACGCCGAGGAACCTCCCCGCGGAGGCGACGATGCTTCCTTCCGGGTCCCGCAGCAGGTACGCGGAGGCCGCCGGTCCGGGGTTGCCCCTGGCCGCCCCGTCCGTGAACAGCGTGTGACGGCTCACGCGGAGCTCCCCCCGCGCCGCACGACGAGCAGGCGGCGGCAGTTGGGGCAGCGAGCGACGTCCTCGCCCGAACGCAGGGAGTGGAGCTTCTCCGCGGGCAGCTGGACGCGGCACGCGCTGCAGGTGTCGCCCTCGAGCACGCCCACTCCTATCCCGCCCTTGGAGGCGCGCGCCTCCTCGTAGGCGTCGAGCGTCTCCGGGTCGAGCGCCGCCGCGAGCGCCTCGCGCTCCCGGTGCGCGCGGTCGATGTCGTTCTGCAACTCGCCCCCCTTGGAGGTGAAGGCCTGCGTGAGCTCGCCCTCGCGCGCGTCCAGCGCCGTCAGCGCGCCGTCGATGCGCGCCAGCTGCCCCTCGGCCTTCTCGACCTTCTCCATCACCCGGAGCTCCTCGATCTCCAGCTTGTCCTTGCGCCGCTTCAGCGCGTCCATCTCGCGCGTGATGTTCTGCACCTCTTTGGGATTGACGACCTCACCCGACATCACCCTGGCCTGCTCGGAGCCGATCTTGGCCTCGACCCCTGAGGCTTCATCCTCCAAGCGGGAGAGCTCGCTGCGCAGCCCGCCGAGGAACTCCTCGGCTCGCCCGCGGAGCTGCTCGACCTCGCGGCGCTTCTTGCGCGCATCGAGTATGGCGCGCTTCTCGGGCAGCTCGTCCAGGCGCTTGCGGGTCCGGACCTCGACGAGGTCCGCCTCCTGCAGCCTGACGAGCGTCTCGGATCGCTCCACGCGGTTCTCCCCGCTCCCCTCGCGGCTCACGGCGACCAGTACAGCGTTCCCGGCGCGTCCACGTGGACCGCCGTGGTCCCGAGCGACGGAGTCGCGCGCACCGCCTCGGCGAGCACGGTCACCATCGGCCACTCGCTGGCGTCGTGGCCGACCTCGATCACGCACAGACCCGCGGCCACGGCGTCCAACGCGTCATGATACCTCAGCTCGCCCACCAGGAACGCGTCGGCGCTCGAGGACAGCGCCGCGCCCAGGAGCGAGCCCGCGGACCCGTTCGCCACGGCGACGGTCTCCACGAGCCGCTCGGGCTCGCCGAGCGCGCGCGGCGCCACCTGCAGCCTGCATGCGACGTCGAAGACGAGCTCCTGCAGGGTCCGGCCGCCGGTGGCGCACAGACGTCCCATCCGCGCGGCTCCGCGGGCGGTAGAGGACTCCTGCACCATGATGAGCGGCTCGTCGTAGGGGTGGGCCGCTGCCGCCGCCGAGGCTACGCCCGGACCGCTTCCGCGCGGGGCCACCATCTCCACGCGCGACTCGGCCACCCGCTCCTCCCGCCCGTGCGTCCCGACCGACGGGGAGGAGCCGCGCAGCGGCGTGTAGCGGCCGATGCCGCTGCCGCAGAAGGCGCAGCCCCCGTAGAGGCCGATGCGCCCCGCGCCTGCCGCCGCCATGGAGTCCACGACTGCGTCCTCGGCCTCCGGGGGGACGAACACGGTCACGACGTCGACGGGCTGGAGCCCGTCCTCCAGCGGCCGCAGCACCCGCAGCCCGAGGACCGCCGGCAGCGCCTCCGCGCCGGCAGGCGAGCGGTCGAGGTTGGTGTGCGCGCAGGCGAGCGCGACACCGGACTGCAACGCGGGCAGAAGCGGGCTCGCGGTCTCGGTCGGTCGAGGCCCGGGCCCCAGGTAGGCCGGGTGATGCGTCACGAGCAGGTTCGCGCCCGCGGAGGCCGCGCGCTCGACGGCGTCGACCGTCGGGTCGAGCGTCACCAGCACGCCCGTGACCTGCGCGTCCGCCCTCCCCGCCAGCAGCCCGACCGCGTCCCACGGCTCCGTCCACTGCGAGGGGAACCGCTCCTCGAGCACCCCCACGACATCGGCGATCGTAGCACCGCTCATCGGCGTGCCACCCCCATCGGGATCTCCTCGATCCGGCGTCCACGTACGACGGCGATGCTCTCGTACCCGGCCGCGCGCAGCAGCTCCTCGGCCGCGTCCAGCCGGAAGCCGACCTCCAGGGGGTGGTGCGCGTCGGATCCGGTCACCACGCTCACTCCGGCTCTGCGGCAGGCGGCGAGGAAGTCGAGCGAGGGGTACGCCTCGCCCACCGGCTTGCGCAGCCCGGCAGTGTTCACCTCCACCGCCACGCCCGCGCCCGCGAAGACGGACGCGGCTTCCTCGTACAGCGGCAGCGCGTCGAAACCCGGGCGATGCCCGAACTTCTTGACCAGGTCGGGATGCGCCATGGCGTCGAAGAGACCGCTGCGGGCCGCCGCGCAGAGCCGGCCGAAGTAGGCGCGCCACACATCCCCCGCGTCGCGGCGGTCCCACTCGCCCGCCAGGCGCGGGTCGTCGAAGGCCCAGCCGTCGAGGAAATGGACCGACCCCAGGACGACGTCGAACGGGTACGCCGCGACGGCGTCGCCGACGCGCTCCTCGGCCCCCGGCAGCCAGTCGGCCTCGATGCCGAGGAGGACCTCGGGTCCGCCGGCGGAGCGCATGCCCTCGGCGGCGACCAGCACCTCGGAGACGTAGGCCTCGAGCTCGTCGGCGCCCATGGCGTAGCCGGGGTCGAAGCCCGGGGGAAGCGGCAGGTGGTCGGTGATCGCCACGACATCCAGGCCCGCGGCGCGAGCGGCCTCGGCCATCTCCGCGGCGGTGCCCTCCGCGTGTCGGCACAGCGACGTGTGCACGTGCAGGTCGACCCTCATCGCGCCTCCCTCAGCACCCCGCCGCCGAGCACGCGCTCTCCCGCGTAGCATACGACGGACTGCCCTGGTGCCGCGCCGACCACCGGCTCGTCGAGCGCGATCCGCAGAGTCCCGTCCTCGCCGAGCCGGATCAGCCCGGGGACCGGGCGGGCGCGGTGGCGGATCGCCACCCCCCCTCGCTCGGCGGCCCCCGCGCGCCAGACGACGTCGTCGGCCACCAGCTCGCGCGCCTCCAACTCGCGCGCCTCGCCGACGACGACGGCGTTGCGTTCGGGCAGCAGGGCGACCACGTAACGCCTCCGGTCGGCCCCGCCGCCGAGCCCACGGCGCTGCCCGACCGTGTAGCGCGCGAGCCCGCCGTGCTCGCCCACGACGCGGCCAGCCGTATCGAGCACGGGACCCGGGGTCAGCGCACCGGGATACGCCTGGGCCACGAACGCCCCGTAGTCGTCGTCGGGCACGAAGCAGATCTCCTGGCTGTCGGGCTTCTCGGCGGTGGGGAGCGCCCGTTCGGCTGCGATCCGGCGCACCCGGTCCTTCGTCAGGCCTCCGACGGGGAAGCGTGCGAGCGCGAGGTGCTCGGAGGTCATGCGATACAGGAAGTAGCTCTGGTCCTTGCCGGCGTCGGCGCCGCGCACCAGCCAGCGCTTCCCCGCGGGATCCTCTACGATGCGCGCGTAGTGCCCCGTCGCGAGCCCTTCCGCCCCCGCGGCGAGACACCGCCGCAGCAGCTCGTCGAACTTGACCCGGTCGTTGCAGGCGACACAGGGGTTCGGCGTCCTCCCGACGGCGTAGGCCTCGGCGAAGGGCGCGGCGACCTCGCGCGAGAACGTGTCGCGGAAGTCCATCGTGTAGTGCGGGATGCCCAGGGCGTGGCACACCCTCTTCGCGTCCCGGGCGGCGGCGGCCGAGCAGCAGCCGCTCTCGGCGTCGGGTGCCGCGAGCAGCCGCATGGTCACGCCCACGACCTCGTGGCCCTCCTCCACGAGCAGGGCGGCCGCAACCGAGCTGTCGACGCCTCCGCTCATCGCGACGAAGAGGCGGGCCAAGGGGACTACTCCTCGCCATGCGGGTCGAAGTGAGGGTCCTCGGAGCGTATGGGTCCCGCGATGGGCTCGCGTCCCTGCTTGACCAGGTAGTCGTCCACGGCCTTCTTCAGGCCGTCGGTCGCCAGGACGGAGCAGTGCATCTTGACCGGCGGCAGGCCGCCGAGCTCGTCCGCGACCTGCTGCTTGGAGATCCTCACCGCGTCGGCGAGCGACATGCCCTTTGCCATCTCGGTCACGATCGACGAGGTCGCGATCGCGGCCCCGCAACCGAGCGTCTGGAACTTGATGTCGTCGATCCGGTCGTCATCGACCCTGATCGTGATCTTCATGACGTCGCCGCAGACGGGGTTGCCCACCTCGCCCACGCCGTCCGCGTCCTCTATCACGCCGACGTTGTGCGGGTTCGCGAAGTGCTCCATGACCTTCTCGCTGTACATGCCTCTCCTTCTCGCGTGGCGGCGTGCCGGCGCCGCTAGCTCCGCCCGAACATCCTCGCGTAGACCGGCGACATCGCACGCAGGCGCTCGACGATCGGCGGCAGCGTCTCGACGAAGTACTCGACATCCTCCTCGGTGGTGTACCTCCCCACGGTGACGCGCAGCGACCCGTGCGCATGCTCGGGCTTGCATCCGATGGAGAGCAGCACGTGGCTGGGCTCCAGTGAGCCCGAGGAGCACGCCGATCCCGTGGAGACCGCGATGCCCTTGGCGTCGAGCTGGAGCAGCATCGCCTCTCCCTCCACGCCGAGGACGATCAGGTTCGCGATGTTCGGCAATCGCTCCTGCGAGTCGGCCGCCGACAGTCGCGTGTTCTCCATGGCCAGGACGCCCTCTGCGACCCGGTCCCGCAGCGCCTCCAGCCGGGGCGCCTCGGCGGTGCGTTCCTCGTCCATGATCCGCAGCGCCTCGGCGAAGCCCGCCGCGCCGGCGACGTTCTGCGTGCCGGACCGCTTGCGGAACTCCTGACCCCCCCCGCGAAGCAGCGCCGCGAACGGGGTTCCTCGCTTGAGGTAGAGGCCGCCGACGCCTTTGGGGCCGTAGACCTTGTGGGCGGAGAAGGAGGCCGCGTCCACACCGAGGGCACCGACGTCGAAGGCCACTTTGCCGAGGGACTGCGCGGCATCCGTGTGGAAGTACGCGCCGCGCTCGTGCGCGACCTCGGCCAGGCGGGCGATCGGCTGCAGCGTGCCGATCTCGTTGTTCGCGTGCATGATCGAGACGAGGACGGTATCGTCACGCAACGCCGCGGCCAGGTCCTCGGGGTGGACCACGCCGTCCTCGTGGGGCTTGAGATAGGAGACCTCGTACCCGTGCTTCTCGAGCCAGTGCGCCGGCTCCAGCACCGCGTGGTGCTCGAACGCCGAGACGACCACATGGCGGCCCTTCCGCTCGCTCGCCGCGGCGGTGACCCCGAGGAGCACCGCGTTGTCCGATTCGGTGCCGCCGCCGGTGAAGAGCACTTCGTTGGGACTCGCGGCGCTGATGGAGGCCATGACGCTCTCCCGCGCGTCCTCGAGGGCCTTGTGGGCGTCGCGGCCCAGCGCGTAGAGACTGTTCGGGTTGCCGTAGCGCTCCGTGTGGAAGGGCGCCATCACCTCTACGACGCGGGGGTCCACCGGGGTGGTCGCCGCGTAGTCCAGATACACCAGCCGCTCCACGCCGATCACGCTCCCTTTCCCGCGTCGAGACGCGTCTGCGCCGAGGCCAGATCCGACAGCGTGGTACCCTGCAGCACGCCCCGCAGGCCGTCCGCCGCCCTCTCCCACACGACGGCGGCGGCGCACGCGTGGCTGCGGCCGCACTCGCGGTCCGGCGAGCACAGGGTGGGCACGAGCGGCCCCTCGAGAGCCTCGACGGCGTCGAGCACGGTGATCGCGTCCGGGTCCTTCCCGAGCTCGAAACCGCCCCTGGCGCCGCGCACGGACGTGACGATGCCCGCGCGGCGCAACGAGACCAGCAGCTGCTCGAGGAAGTTCGCCGGGACGCCCTGGCGCTCCGAGATCTCCCGCACGCTGATAGGGCCTGCGCCGTGACGGCACGCGAGGTCGATCAGCGCGAGGAGACCGTACTCGCTCTTCGCCGTGAGCCGCATGCCGCCCGTCCTCGCAGTCGCCGCCGTAAGGTGAATCCTTACCGAATAGGTAAGGTTTAAAACGCGACGGCGGGCATGTCAAGCCTGGAGGTGCTTCCCGCGCTCGCCGAGACGCGTGAAGCGGCAGCTCGGTCCGGGCGCGGCTCAGCCGGCTTCGGCCTCCGGAGCCGCCGAGCGGATGATCGACAGGACCTCGCCCACGTCGATGTTGGCGATCGGGACGAGCAGCACGACCGCCTGGGCGTGGTCGATCGTCCCGTGCTCCACCAGCGCCCGGATCTCTTCGAGGTTCTCGACGGCGATCGTCCGCATGAGGTCGTACAGGCGCCGTTGCCGGATGGCGACCTTGAAGACGTCGGCGGTCTGCTGGCCGTCGACGATGAACAGCGCCGTGGAGTCCGGGCCCGCGACGGTCTCCCGCCGGTTCGCGACCTCCGAGACGTAGTGGCTCGCGGCCGCGAGGGAGACCGGCCGCTCGATGGCGCGCGTGAGGATCGACAGACCCGAGGCGGACTTCCACATCCCCTCGCCGCTCGTCGCGAAGCCGATCGCAGCCCCGTCGGCCTCTACCCGCGCGCGGAACTCCCGCCTCAGCCGCGCCTCCTGCTCGTCTCGGGCTCTCGGGACCGAGAGGACGACCTCCGGCACGGCCTCCGTTCCCGCCCCGGTGTGGACCTGGGGCGCGGCGCCGACGAACTCGCGCACGTCGGCGCCGAGGGCGTCCTTGGCGTCCATGGTGAGCAGCTCGGCCAGGCGCGGGTTGCTGACCTCCAGCTTCAGGCCGAAGACGTCGAGCACGGCGAAGCGGGAACGCTCCTGTCGCTCCTCGGTCGTGCCCTCGTCCTGGTCGGGGGGGCCGGCCGGGACGGTATCGTCCTCCAGCATCGCAGGCTCCCTTCCGCGCGGTCGGAACAGCCCCGCCCATCTTAGCGCAATCGGAGGGCCTGGCCGACGGACAAGTGGTCCGGGTCGCCGCGGGTCCACCCGCTCGACCCGCTCCGGCGGCCCGCGTCGCCGTTCGTCGAATCGAACACAGCGTCGCTTGTCGGCCGGGCCGGCCGGTGCTAGATTCTGGTTCCGTCTCTCCTCGGACCCCCCGCGAGAGGGTGCGAAGCGGCAAGAGGACCCACGGCCGACAGCCACAGGGTGGCGAGGGCCCTCTGGGTCTTCCACGGACGGTGAGGCCCCGCTCTCCGGTCGGGAGGACGGGGCCTCGCGACCGCCCGAGGAGAAGGCCTACGGCATCGCCTTCAGCAGGTTCGCCATCTCGATGGCCGACAGCGCCGCGTCCCATCCCTTGTTGCCGGCCTTGGTGCCTGCCCGTTCCACCGCTTGTTCGATCGTGTCGGCGGTGACGACGCCGAAGATCACGGGGACCCCGGTGTCCAGCGACGTGGAAGCCACGCCCTTGCTCACCTCGGCGGCTACGTACTCGAAGTGCGGGGTCCCGCCTCTGATCACCACGCCGAGAGCTATCACGGCATCGTAGGCGCCCGAGGCAGCCATACGTTTGGCCGCCAGCGGCAGCTCGAAGGCGCCGGGCACCCAGGCGACGTCGACCGCTTCCGGCGCCGTCCCGTGGCGCGCCAGCGCGTCGCGGGCGCCGTCGAGCAGACGCGCGGACAGGAGCTCGTTGAAGCGGCTCACGACGACGCCGATCTTGAGGTCGGTGCCGATGAAGTCGCCTTGGTACGTCGCCATCCGGTCACTCTCCTTCCGTCAGGGACCCTCCGGGGCGGCCCGGGGGGAGCGTCAGGGTGTGGGCCATCTTGTCGCGCTTCGTGTGGAGGTACTCCAGGTTGTGCGGGCATGCCGGTACTTCGAGCGGGACCTGCTCGACCACCTCGAGCCCGTATCCCTCGAGCCCGACGATCTTGGTGGGGTTGTTCGTCAGCAGCCTCATCGAGGACAGGCCGAGGTCCGCGAGTATCTGCGCGCCGATGCCGTAGTCGCGCAGGTCGGCAGGAAAGCCGAGCGCCTCGTTCGCCTCCACCGTGTCGTGGCCGCGCTCCTGGAGCTCGTAAGCCCTGAGCTTGTTCGCCAGCCCGATGCCGCGGCCCTCATGACCGACGATGTAGAGGATGACCCCGCGCCGCTCGCTCTGGATGAGCCGCATGGCCTCTTGCAGCTGGGACCCGCAGTCGCAGCGCAGGGAGCCGAAGACGTCGCCGGTGAGGCACTCGGAGTGCACCCTGACCAGCACGTCTCGCGCACCGGAGACGTCGCCCGCCACCAGCGCGATATGGGTCGCGCCGTCCAGTACGGAGGTGTATCCGTAGGCCGTGAAGTCCCCGTGCGCCGTAGGCAGGAATACCGTGGAGCTGCGCTCCACGAGGCGCTCCGTCCGCCGCCGGTAGCGGATCAGGTCGGCCACGGTCACCATCTTGAGACCCCGCTCCGCCGCGACGCGCTCGAGCTGCGGCCGCCGGGCCATCGAGCCGTCGGCGTTCATGATCTCGCAGATGACGCCCGCCGGGTACAGCCCCGCGAGGCGCGCCAGGTCCACCGCCGCCTCCGTGTGCCCGGCGCGTTCGAGCACGCCTCCGGGCTTGGCGCGCAGCGGGAAGACGTGGCCGGGCATCGAGACGTCCTCCGGACCGGTGGCGGGGTCGATCGCCGCCTGGATGGTCGCGGAGCGGTCGGCGGCCGAGATGCCGGTGGTGATGCGTCCCTTGGCCCCGATCGAGACGTGGAACGCGGTCCCCTGCGCGGAGGTGTTGGTCTGCGTCATCGGGGGTATGCGCAGCTCGTCGAGCCGCTCGGCGGTCAGCGGCAGACAGATCAGGCCACGGCCGTTGGCGGCCATGAAGTTCACCGCCTCGGGCGTGACCTTCTCGGCGGCCATGACGAAGTCGCCCTCGTTCTCCCGGTCCTCGTCGTCGACCACGATGAGCATCCGCCCCGCCCGGATCTCGTCCAGCGCCTCGTCGACGGAGGAGAACGGCGTGTTCGCGCAGTGGGCCACGTCAGCCCTCACCTGCCCTCCGTGAAGTCCCGCAGCATCTCGCCCAGCCCGCGGCGGGTCTCGCCGGCGGACTCCTCGGCTCCCTCGTACAGTGCGACGTAGCGCCTGACGTACTTGGCGAGCATGTCGGCCTCCAGGTTCACCGGGGAGCCGATCGCCTTCTCCTTCAGCGTGGTGACCTCCTCGGTGTGCGGCACGACGGCGGCGGTGAAGTCGGTGTGTCGCAGGGAGGCCACCGTCAGCGAGATGCCGTCCACCGCCACCGAGCCCTTCGGCACGAGGTACTCGGCCACGCCCGCGGGGGCGCTGAACGTGTACACGGTCGAGTTGCCGGCCGGTAGCCGCCTCTCGAGCCGCCCGACGCCGTCGACATGCCCGGTGACGAGGTGCCCGCCGAGGCGGTCGGAGAGCCGGAGCGCACGCTCCAGGTTCACCTTCCCCGCCTGCTGAAGGCGGCCCAGCGTGGTCACCCTCAAGGTCTCGTCGCTCACGTCGGCGAGGAACGCGCCGCGGATGAACTTCACGACGGTCAGGCACACCCCATCGACCGCTATCGAATCGCCGATCGACATGTCGCGCCCGAACTCGGGAGCGTAGACCTCCAGCCGGACCCCGCCCGGGACCCGCTCGACACGCGTGATGACGCCCTGCGACTCGACAAGTCCGGTGAACACGGCGTGCTCCCTTCCTTTCCGCGCGGCCTACCCGGCCGCGCGCCTCTCCCAGACGGTGACCGCGTCGGGACCGAGAACGCCGGTCTCTACGCAGCGCATCTCCCTCTCCAGCCGCCCGTGCGCCTCGCTGCCCTGCCCGAGGTACAGCACCGGGGCCGAGACGCCCCCTACGCCACCGGCATGAACCAGGATGAGCCGGTCGACGAGATCGTCCTCCCACGCCGAGGTGAACAAGCCGGGTCCGGCCTCGAGCAGGACGCGGGAGAGCCCGCGCCCGCTCAGCGCGCGAAGCGCGCCTAGGAGGCCGTCCGCGCGCGGGTACGTCTCGCACTCCACACCCGACGCGCTCAGCGCGTCGCAGCCGCTGGGGCGGTCCTCGGGGATCAGAACGAGCGACGGGCCGAGCCCGGGGTCCAGCACCCGCGCGCCGGGCTCGGGACAAGCCGTACGGCACACGACGACGCGAAGCGGCTGGCGGGCCGCGGGGACGCCGCCCTCGTCGCGCACGGTGAGCAGCGGGTCGTCTGCGCGCTGCGTGGCGGCCCCCACCGCGACGGCGTCCGCTGCCGCGCGCAGTCGCATCGTCAGGCGAGCGGCCTCCGGACTCGAGATCGCCGTCCGCCGCTGCGCTGCGAGCGCAGGCCGGCCGTCGAGCGTCAGGGCGACCTTCACGTCCAGCCACGGCAGGCCGGTGCGTGTGCGCTTCAGCCACGCCTCGTTCAGCTGCTCGAACGGTCCCGGGTCCTCGGCGAAGCGCACCTCGACGCCCTCGTCGCTCAGCGCCTGGGCGCCGCCGCCTTCGACGTCCGGGTTCCGGTCGGGCATCCCGATGACCACCTCGGCCACCCCTGCCGCGACAAGCGCCTCTGCACACGGCGGCGTGCGTCCGTGGTGGTTGCAGGGCTCGAGGGTCACATAGGCGGTCGCTCCGCGCGCCCGCCCGCCGGCCGCCTCCAGCGCGACGGCTTCGGCGTGCGGCGCCCCCGCGCGCTCGTGGAAGCCCTCACCGACCACGGCGCCTTCGCGGACGAGGACGCACCCGACCATGGGGTTCGGGGACGTCGCCCCTCGTCCTCGCTCCGCGAGGCGGTAGGCTCGGGCGAGCATCGGCTCTGCCACGGACGCGGCGGGGTCGCTGAACAGGCGCATGCGCGCGACGACCTTCCTTCTCCCATCCGGACTGTCACCGTCGGCCCCGGGATTCCACCGGGTCTGCCCCTTCGATCGGGGCTCGCGGGCTCTCACCGCCGGTGGGGACTTCCACCCCGCCCTGAAGAAAGCGCATATGAGGATACCACACGGCTAGAGCGCCGACTCACCGGCCTGCCGGATCGCCGCGAGCGCCGCCGCGGGGTCGCCGTCTCCGAACACGGCGTTGCCGGCCACCAGGACCCGGGCGCCCGCCTCCACCACCAGCGGCGCGGTCGCGACGTCTATGCCGCCGTCGACCTGGATGACCGGGGCGGCCCCCTCGTCGGCGCACAGTTCCGCGATCTCGCGAACCCGTTCGACGGACCGCGGGATGAAGCGCTGGCCGCCGAAGCCGGGGTTGACGCTCATCACGAGCACGAGGTCGGCGTAGCCGACGGCGTCCCGGAGCGAGTGCACGGGCGTGGCCGGGTTCAAGGTGACGCCGGCGGAGGCCCCCGCTTCCTTGACCGCTCCGAGCGTTCGGTGCAGGTGGGTGGAGGCCTCGACGTGCACCGTGACGATGTCCGCGCCGGCGTCGAGGTACCATTCCACGGTGCCGTCGGGGTCCGCGACCATGAGGTGGACGTCCAACGGCAGCGAGGTGACTCGCTTCAGGGCGCGCACCACCGGCGGTCCCACGGTGACGTTAGGCACGAAACACCCGTCCATGACGTCCACGTGCACGAGGTCCGCTCCGGCCTCCTCGGCCAGCGAGACGGCCTCGGCGAGACGCGTGAAGTCCGCCGCGAGGATCGACGGTGCGAGCACCACGCGCTCACCTCCGAAGACGGACGGGTCGATGCTCACCTGCGCTCCCCTCCCTCGAGCAGCCCCATGCCGTGCATCTCGTCGACCGCCGTGCGCGTCATCAGCTTCTCGACGGCCTCTCGCGCCGGCAGCCCCTCGTACAGGATACGCCTCACGAGCGAGGTGATGGGCAGCTCGACCCCGTAGCGGCCGGCGAGCTGCCCGATCGTGAGGGCCGCGGTCGTGCCCTCGGCGACCATGCGCGTGGACGCCTCCCACTCCGCCACCGTACCGCCCTTGCCGACCGCCTCGCCGACCGAGCGGTTCCTGCTGTGGCGCGAGGTGCACGTAGCGATCAGGTCGCCCATGCCCGCCAGCCCCATGAAGGTCAGCTGCCTCGCTCCGGCAGTCTTGCCGAGCCGGGACATCTCCGCGAGCCCGCGGGTCATGAGCGAGGCCTTCGTGTTGTCGCCGAAGCCCAGACCGTCCGATATCCCCGCCGCCACGGCGATCACGTTCTTGGAGGCGCCGCACAACTCCACGCCCACGATGTCCGGATTCGTGTACACGCGGAAGAACGGTGTCATGAACGCATCACGGACGAAGGCCGCGAGCCCCTCGTCGTGCGCGGCGGCGACGGTGGCCGACGGGATGCCGCGCGAGACCTCCTCGGCGTGGTTGGGGCCGGAGAGCGCCGCCAGTCGTTCCGGCCCGCCGAGCTCCTCGGCGAGCACCTCGGTCATCCGCAGCAGCGTCCCGCGCTCGAGGCCCTTGGCGAGGCTGACGACGGGCACCTCGGAGGACAGGAGCGGCCGCAGCGCACCTGCTGCTTCTCGCACGCCGTGGCTGGGCGTGACGATCACGACGAGCTCGGCGCCCGAGGTCGCCCGGGCGAGGTCCGAGTACGCCCCGACGGTCTCGGGCAGCAGGACGTCCGTGAGGTAGCGCGGGTTCCGGCGCTCCGCCTCGATGGCCTCCGCGGTCTCGGGCCGCCGCGCCCACAGCCGCACGTCGTGGCCCTTGCCGCCGAGCATCCAGGCGACGGCCGTCCCCCACGAGCCGGCTCCCACCACCGCGACGGTCCGCGTCACCGCTCGCCTCCGCTCTCCCTGGTCGCCCTCCTCCAGACTACCTTACGTTCCTGTCCCCGCGCGATGCGCGCGATGTTGCCGCGATGCCTCCACGTCAACAGCGCCGCGGCTGCGACCGCGAAGGGCAGCGCGCCCGGCACGTCCCTGTAGAACAGCCCCACGACACCCGGATAGAGCAACGCGATCACCAGCGAGCCCGCGGAGACCATGCGCGTGAGAGCCACCACCACGGCGAACACGCCGAGGAGTATCGGGACGGCCAGCGGCGTGACGACGAGCAGGACCCCTGCGGCGGTGGCGATGCCCTTGCCGCCACGGAAGCGCAGGAAGGGCGTGTACGTGTGGCCGAGGACGGCGGTGAGGCCCGCCAGCACCGGCAGGGCGGCCGAGACCCCGGCCGGCGCCGCGCCTGACGCCTGCCAGGACACGGCCGCGGCCGCGTACGGCGCGGCCAGGACCGCGACCGCCCCCTTCACGACGTCGAGCACCAGCACCGCGACTCCGGCCGCCGGCCCCAGGACACGCCATGCGTTCGTCGTGCCGACGTTGCCGGAGCCGTGCTCCCGGATGTCGATGCCCCGGTGGACGCGGCCGACGATGTAGGCGACCGGGATCCCGCCCGCCAGGTACGCGATCAGCAGTGCGGCCAGGATGCCCGCCATCCCGTAGGTCACGGCCGCTCCTTGGCCTTGAACCTCAGGACGACCGGCGTCCCGGTCAGGTCGAACCGTTCGCGCATCCGGTTCTCCAGGTAGCGGCGGAAGCTGTCGTCGGCCAGCTTGGGCTGGTTCGCGAAGAACGTGAAGACGGGCGGCTTGGTGCCGGTCTGGGTGACGTAGTTGACCTTGAGCGTGCGGCCGCCCTTGGAGACGGTGTGACCGACGTCGCGCAACTCGGTCAGCAACTTGTTGAGCCGGCTGGTCGGGATCTCGGAGACGTACGACTCGTAGACCGTGTCCACGGCCTGCAGGACACGGCCGACCCCTCGGCCCGTGAGCGCGCTGATCCGCAGGACGGGCGCGTAGCCGACGAACCCGAGCTTGCGCACCAGATCGTCGTAGACCTCCTCCTTCTCCTCGGGCGTGGCCAGTGCGTCCCACTTGTTCAGCAGCACCACGAGCGCGCATCCCCGCTCCTCGGCGAAGCGCGCCACGCGCTGGTCGCCGTCGGTCACGCCGATGGTGGCGTCCACGACCAGCAGAGCCACGTCGGCGCGGTCTATCGCGCGCATCGCGCGCACGAACCCGTAGTACTCCACCGACTCGTCGATCCTGGCCTGCCTGCGGATGCCGGCGGTGTCCACTAGCCGGTAGCGGGCGCCGTCGCGCTCGATCACCGTGTCCAGCGCGTCGCGGGTCGTCCCCGGAACCTCCGACACGATGGCGCGCTCCTCGCCCACCAGGCGGTTGAGCAGCGACGACTTCCCCGAGTTCGGTCGCCCTATGATCGCGACGTCGACCCGTCCGGCCTCCTCGGCGGCCTCCAGGTCGGGAAGGGCCGCGACGACCGCGTCGAGGAGGTCGCCCGAGCCGTGACCGTGGGTGGCGGATACAGGCCGGGGCTCGCCGAGACCGAGGGCCCAGAACTCGTGGACGGCCTCCTCCCGCGACGGGTCGTCCATCTTGTTCACGGCGAGGAAGACCGGCTTGCCGCTGCGCTTGAGGATCCTGGCCACGTCCTCGTCGGTGGTGGTCACCCCGGTCTTGCCGTCGACGAGGAAGACGATCACGTCGGCCTCCTCGGTCGCGGCCATGGCCTGCGCGCGGATGGACGGGGCGAAGACGTCCTGGCGCCCGAACTCGATGCCTCCCGTGTCCACCAGCATGAAGTCGCGCCCGTTCCAGTCGGCGCGGTGGTAGCTGCGGTCGCGAGTGACGCCGGGCGCCTCGTGCACGATCGCTTCCGAGGCCTGCGCTATGCGGTTGACCATCGTCGACTTGCCCACGTTCGGCCTGCCGACGACCGCCACGAGCGGCAGCGCCATGCCTCACGCCTCCCGGTACCGTCCGACGATGTCCGCCAGGCGCTCCGCGAACGCCCGCCCCTCGCTGGGCACGACCAGGACGTCCCTGCCCGTCTCGGCGGAGAGGGTGTCGGCCGCATCGCCCCGGTGCTCCAGGTCGTCGAGGAGGAGCCCGTCGGAGTTTACCACTACGTCGGGGACGAGGTACGGGCCCGGCCCGGCGTGTCCGCGGACACCGCCGAGGACGTCCCCCCTCCCGAGCAGACCGGCGACGGACACGTTCCCCCCGAACAGCGAGTTGGCGACCGGCAGGACGTCCGCCGCGGCGCCCAGCGCCCTGAGCGACGGTGCCACGCGACGCAGCAGCGGCGCGAACAGCGCGCCGGTGACCAGCGTGACGGGCACGGGCCGCCCCCCGCTGGACTCGGCATGGGCCTCGCGGACCGCGTCGCGCACCTCGTCGACGAACGCCCGCGACGGACCGACGCCGTTCTCGTACTGGGGGAAGCCGTCGTACTCCGACCAGGGCGGCAGCTCGATGCCGGCGCCGAGGTAGAGCTCGTCGGCGGCCTGCACCCAGGTCTCACCCCTCTCCACGCGCGTGACGGCTTGCCAGGATCGCAGCCTGTCAAGGACCGCCGCGGCTCGAGAGGGGTCCTCATAGGAGGAGGTGAACCGGCTCTGGTGTGCCGTGTAGCCCATCGGGACGACGCCCACGGAGAGCACGCGGTCGCGCCGCGATGCCCACGACAGCGTCTCGTCGAGCTCCTCTCCGTCGTTCAGGCCCGGGACGAGGACCACCTGCAGGTGGACGTCGATCCCCCCGCGCAGGAGCCGATCGAGGTTCCCCAGCGCTCCGTCCCCGGCGGCGGGAGACATCAGGCGGCGCCTCACGGCGGTGGTGACCGCGTGGATCGAGACGTACAGCGGGCTCAGCTTCTGGGTGAGTATGCGGCGAACGTCGGTGTCGTCGAGGTTGGTGAGGGTGATGAAGTTGCCCTGCAGGAAGGAGAGACGGAAGTCGTCGTCGCGCACGTACAGCGAGGGCCGCAGACCCTGCGGGAGCTGGGAGATGAAGCAGAAGGCGCATGCGTTGGCGCACTCCCGCACGCCGTCGAAGAGCGCCTCGGCGAACAGGACCCCCCACTCCCCGCCCTCGCGGCGCATGCGAACCGTGCGCTCCGCGGCACCTCCGGTCACGCGGAGCGAGACCTCGCTTCCCGAAGCGTGCCAGCGCCAGTCCAGCACGTCGCGCAGCGGGCGGTCCTCCGCAGCCAGGATGCGGTCGCCCGGGCGCAAGCCGGCGCCCTCGGCGGGCGACCCCGGCGCCACGGAGGCGATCAGACCCCCGCGGGTGCGGCTCTCACCCATGCCCTCCTCCGAACGATTCGACCGCGCGGACCACGCCGGACACCTGCTCCTGGGGCGTCGAGGCACCGGCCGTCACACCCACGACGCGAGCGCCGGCGAACCAGCCCGGGTCGAGCTCGTCGGCGGTCTCGACGTGGTGCACGCGGTCGTTCACCGACCTGCAGATCTCGGCCAGCCGGTTGGTGTTGCCGGAGTTGTGCCCCCCTACCACGACCATGACGTCGACGTCTCTGGCGAGCTCCTCGGCGGCGCGCTGGCGCTTGGCGGTGGCGCTGCAGATCGTGTTGCATACGCGCAGCTCCGACACGCGGGGGAGCAGCGCGGTGACGACCTCGTTGAGCCTGGAGAGGGACTGCGTCGTCTGAACCACGACTCCCACCTTGCGCGAGGGAAGCTTGTCGGGCAGGTCCTCGGCGGCCTGGACGATGAGCGCCTCTCCGGGCGCGTGGGCCATGATGCCCTCGACCTCCGGGTGCTCCGCCTCGCCCACGATGACGACGGAGTAGCCCTGCTCGGCGAGCTCGCGAGCGCACTGATGCGCGGCGGACACGAACGGGCACGTCGCGTCGACGACGTCGAGACCCTTCTCGCGAGCGGCTTCGATGATCGCGGGGTCGACCCCGTGGGAGCGGATCACCAGCGTGCCGTCGTCGGCCTCGTGAAGGCACGCGGCGACCTCGACGCCCTTCTCGCGCAGCGCCGCGACCGCCTGGGGGTTGTGGATCAGCGGCCCCAGCGTGCGCACCCTGCCCCCGGCCTCCGCCGCCTCCTCGGCCAGCCGCAGCGCGCGCTCGACCCCGTAGCAGACCCCCGCGTACCGCGCGACCTCGACGCGCACTAGACCCTCCTCGCTTCGTCGAGCGCGGCCCCGATCCCGGCCATCAGCTCCGCGGTCATCGCCGAGACGCGTTCGCGGCTCCCTCCGGCGAAGGCGCCCGGCTCGATCGGCTCGCCGTAGGCCACCGAGATCCGCGGAAAGCGCACGGAGCGCACGCCCGGAGGCCGCACCCCGCCCGTACCGTCGATGCCCACCGGTACGATCGGGGCGCCCGTGCGCATCGCAAGGAACGCCGCCCCCTCCTGACCTTGCCCGCCTCCCTCTCGGACGCGCGTCCCCTCGGGGAAGATACCCACCGCCCAGCCGCCTTCCAGACGCCGGCTCGCCTTCGCGATCGCCCCCCTGTCGGCGGTATCCCGCCGCACCGGGAACGAGTGCAGCGCCCGCAGGAGCCACCCCAGCACGGGGATGGCGAAGAGCTCCGCCTTGGCCATGAAGCTCACCGGACGCCACAACCCCGCCGGGATCACGATCGGGTCGAGGTACGACACGTGGTTGCCCGCGAGGATGACGCCGCCCGCGCGCGGCACGTTACCCTGCCCGACCCAGCGGATGCGGAAGAACGGGCGCAGGAGGGCCTGCGCGAGGAACCAGCACGCGCGATAGAGCACGTCAACGCCTCCTCGCCCGCTGCGCCAAGCCGACGACGCGATCGACGACCTGTTCCACGCCGGCTCCCGTGGTGTCTATCCGTACGGCATCGGCGGCGACCGCGAGAGGGCTCGCGGCCCGGCTGGAGTCCGCGGCGTCCCGGGCCTCCAGGCGCTCCAACACGTCGCGGGCCTCCGCCTCGTGCCCGGCCGCCGCATGCTCGGCGTGGCGCCTGCGGGCCCGCTCCCCGGGCGCGGCCGAGAGGTACACCTTGACCTCGGCTTCCGGGAACACGACCGTGCCGATGTCGCGGCCCTCAACCACCAGGTCGTCGCTGCGGCCCAGGCGGCGCTGCTCTCGGACCATCGCCTCCCGCACGCCCGGTGCCCGCGCGACGGCGCTGACGGCCGCATCGACCTCCGGCGTGCGGATGGCGGCGGTGACGTCCTCGCCGTCGAGGATGACGGCAGCGGGCAACGGCTCGCCCGGAGCGTGCGCGAACGCCACCCGCGACGCCTCCGCCAGGGAGGCGAGCGCCGCCTCGTCGTCCAAGGGGGTCCCGGTCCGCAGCGCCTTCAGCGCCACGGAGCGGTACATCGCGCCGGTGTCCAGGTAGTGCAGCCCGAGGCGTCGGGCGACGGCCTTGGCCACGGTCGACTTGCCCGAGGCGGCCGGGCCGTCTATGGCTACGATCATCGGCGGGACTCCTGGTCGGGGGGACGGACCGAGGAGAGGATAGCAGACGCGCGCCCCTCAGCCCGACACCAGCGACGCGAGGTCCTCGGCGAAGCGCGGGTACGACACCTCCACGCACTCGAATCCGTCGATGCCGACCGTCGCGTCGGCGGCCAGCGCCGCCACGGCGTAGGCCATCGCGAGACGGTGGTCCCCCCGGCTGTCCAGCGCCACGTCGCCGCGCAGGGGGGCGTGCGAACGCCCCACGATCACGAGCGTGCCCTCCTCGTCGATCTTGGCGCCAACGTACAGCGCGGAGAACACCCCCACGATACCGTCGAGCCGGTCCGACTCCTTGAGCCGCAGCTCCTCCACGCCCCGGAAGCGCGTGGTGCCCTCCGCTTGCGTCGCCACGACCGCGAGCAGCGGGACCTCGTCGACCAGCGACGGCACCTCCTCGGCGGCGACCTCGGCGGCCTGTAGCGCCCCGTCGCGCGCCACCGTCACGTCGGCGACGGACTCCCCGCCCTCGTCGCGCTCGTTCGCGTACTCGACACGGGCCCCCATGCGCTCCATCACGCGCAGGAACCCCGTGCGCGTCGGGTTCACGGACAAGCCGGGCAGCGTCACCTCTCCGCCCTCGTGCATGAGCGCCGCTCCCGCCATGAACGCCGCCGAGGACGGATCGGCCGGGACCGACAGCTCCGTCGCGGCGGGCACGACCGGCCCGTCCACCCAGGCGGCGAGCCCCTCGCGGCCCACCGGCACGCCGAAGGCGGGCAGCATCCGCTCGGTGTGGTCGCGGCTGGGGGCGGGCTCGGTGACCAGGGTGCGGCCCTCCGCGCGGCAGCCGGCGAGCAGGACGGCGCTCTTGACCTGGGCGGAGGCCACGTGCAGGTCGTAGCTGAAGCCGATCGCCGATGCGGCGCCGCGGATCGTCATCGGCAGCGTGCCGTCCTCGGTCAGCTCGAAGCGCGCGCCCGTCTCCACGAGGGGGCGCGTGACGCGCCGCATCGGCCGGCGGGACAGGGACTCGTCGCCGACCAGGGTGACCGTCACCGGCCACGGCGCCAGAACGCCGGCCAGCAGGCGCGCCGTCGTGCCGCTGTTGCCGCAGTCGATTGGCCCCGCGGGCTCCGAGGGGCCGCGCTCGCCCCAGCCCGTGGCCGCGAGCTCCAGGCCGTGCTCCCCCTCCTCCTCGACGACCTCGGCGCCCAGCGCTCTCACCGCGCCTATCGTCGCGCGCACGTCCGCGCCGCCGAGCACGCCGTGCAGCCTGCTGGTGCCCTCGGCCATGGCCGCCAGCAGCACCGCGCGGTGCGAGATGGACTTGTCGCCCGGTACCCGAAGGGTTCCTCGAGCGGGAAAGGCGGGGGGCTCGACGATGTGCTGCATTCAGGCCTCCTCGGTGGAGAGCGGACCGGCTTCCGGTTCGTAGCCGAGAGAGAGAAGGGCGTCCAGCAGCGCGGGCAGGTCTCCCTCGTCGGTCAGCACCAGCCGCAGCATCGCGCTCGACTCGGTCTGGTGCAGTATCTCGATGTCCTCGATGTTGCATCCCGCGCGGCCGACGGCCATCGTGACCTCGCTTATGACGCCGGGCCGGTCGATGACCGGGATGGTCACCTCGGTGAGGCGCTCGGTCGCGGGCACCCACTCCGCGGGCAGGGAGGAACGCGTGTCGGCGGCCCGGGCGAGCCACGCCCGCACTCGGGCGACGTCCCCGTGGCGCAGGGCCGAGGAGAACGCGTCCAGCTCGCGGCCGAGGCCGCGTAGCGCCACCCCGATGGCCTCGCGGTTGTCCAGGCAGATGCCCGTCCACAGGTCCGGCGAGCCTGCGGCGACGCGGGTCATGTCCTTGAAGCCGCCAGCCGCCAGCCGCAACGCCTCACCGCCGCGCTCGGCGGCGAGGTTCGTGAGCGCGGACGCCGCGACGTGCGGCACGTGGCTGACGACGGCGACCGCCTCGTCGTGGCGATCGGGGTCGACGGACATCGCGCGGGCGCCGAGCGCCCCCACGAGCGCGTGCAGGCGCCGGTACGCCTCCATGTCGGTCGACTGATCCGGCGTGAGCACGTAGTACGCCCCGCGGAAGAGCGCGTGCGTGGCGTTGCGCACGCCACTGCGCTCGGAGCCGGCCATCGGGTGCCCTCCCACGAACGCGGCCCCGGGGGCGAGCCACGCCCGGGCGGCCGCGGTCACGCCCGTCTTGGTCGACGCGACGTCGGTCACCGTACCCCGGTAGCCCACCTCGCCGAGCCGGCGGAGCCATTCCTCGGCCGCCGCCGCCGGCGTGGCCAGCACGACGAGGTCCGCCGGCCCGCCTGCCAGCCACCCGGCGGCCTCGGCGGCTTCCGGCGAGAGGCCCTCGTCGAGAACGCCGTGCTCGACGGCCCAGGCCAGCGCCTCCTCGTCGGTATCCACGCCGAGGACCGGCGGCGCCTCCGCAAGGGCGCGCACGGCGGCGGCCAGCGACCCGCCGATCAGCCCCACACCGACGACGATGATGCGCGAGAAGCCGCTCACGGCCGCCCCCACCGCCTGCCCCCGAGCTCGACGTAGGGTCCGAGCGAGGCCATCGCCTCGGCGAACCCCTCCGCGGTGAGCGACTGCGGGCCGTCGCAGCGAGCGTGCTCGGGGTCGGGGTGGACCTCGACCATCAGACCGTCCGCTCCCGCGGCGAGCGCAGCGCGGCACATCGGCGCCACGAGGTCCCGACGGCCGGTCGCGTGGGAGGGGTCCGCGACCACGGGCAGGTGCGTCAGCGACTTCAGCGCGGCCACGGCCGCGAGGTCGAGCGTGTTGCGCGTGTAGCTCTCGAACGTCCTGATGCCGCGCTCGCACAGCATCACGTCGCGGTTGCCTCCCTTGAGCACGTACTCGGCGGCGGAGAGCAGCTCCTCTATCGTGGCCGACAGGCCCCTCTTCAGAAGGATCGGCTTGCTCGTCCGTCCGAGCTCGTCCAGCATCATGAAGTTCTGCATGTTGCGCGCTCCGACCTGGAGCACGTCGGCATGCTCGGCCACCACGTCGGTGTCGCGCACGTCCAGCACCTCGGTGACCACCGGCAGGTCGACCTCGTCCGCCGCCTCGCGTAGCAGCTTGAGGCCCTCCACGCCCATGCCCTGGAACGCGTACGGGCTCGTCCGGGGCTTGTAGGCCCCGCCTCGCATCATCGTGGCGCCTCCGGCCTTCACCGCCCGCGCCGCGGCGAGCACCTGCTCGGCCGATTCAACGGAGCAGGGGCCTGCGATCATCGCCACCGCCCCGCCCCCGACCACCGCCCCGCGCACGTCCACCACGGTGTCCTCCGCCTGGAAGTCGCGGCTGACCAGCTTATAGGGCTTGAGCACGCGCACGACCTCTTCGACGCCGGGGAGGCCCTCCAGCTCCAGGCTGTAGATGGTCTCCCGGTCACCGATGACGCCGATGATCGTCTTGACCTCGCCGCGCGACAGGTGCGCCTCGGCCCCCGCTTCCCGCAGCAGGTCCACCACGTGTTCGACCTCCGAGGAGGTCGCACGGTCCCTCATCACCACGAGCATCGCTCGATCACCCTCTCTTCGCCCGCCTGCTCACTGCCGGTCCCCGGCCCGCCCCGGCCCGCGGAGGTCGTCCGTGGCGGCCGTCAGGCCAGCCCGCGCAGCCTCTCCGCGGCCGCCTCGAGGGCCTGGACGGCATCCAGGGTTTCCGCGGGGGTGCCCACGGTCATGCGCAGCGCGGGCGCGGTCCCGAATCCCCTGACGATGACGCCCTCCTCGAGGAGTGCCTCGAACACCTCGGCCGGCCTGGACGTGTGGAAGTACACGAAGTTGGCCTCCGAAGGCGCGTAGGAGACCCCGAGCCGGTCGAAGGCCGAATAGAGGTAGGTCTTCTGCTCCTGGTTCTCGGCGCGCCGGCGCCTCACCTCGGCCTCGTCGCCGAGGGAATGGTACGCCGCCGCCTGGGCGACGGTGTTGACGTTGAACGGGGCGCGCAGGCGGTGCACGGCGTCGGCCAGCGGCGCCGGCAGGGCGCCGTAGCCGACGCGCAAGCCGGCCAGCGAGTACATCTTCGAGAACGTGCGCAGCACGGCCAGCGGGCGATCCCCGTCGAAGAAGGCCAGCGAGTCGGGGTAGCCGGGGTCCGTCACGTACTCGAAGTACGCCTCGTCGGCCACGACCAGCACGTGCTCGGGCGCGCGGCGAAGGAAGCGCTCGAGCGCCTCGCGGCGGTACACCGTGCCCGTCGGGTTGTTGGGGTTGCACAGGAACACGACGCGCGTCCGTTCCGTGATCGCGCCGGCCATCGCCTCCACGTCGTGGGTGTCGTCGGCGAGCGGCACGCGCACGGCCGTCGCGCCGAACATCTCGCAGGCCATGGGGTAGACGACGAAGCTGGGCCAGGCGAACACGACCTCGTCGCCGGGGCGAAGGACGGCCTGCGCGATGAGCACGAGCAGCTCGTTGCTGCCGTTGGCGACGACGAGGTTCTCCGCCGGCACGCCGAGCCGCTCGGCGAGGGCGCCCCGGAGTGCTCGCGCCGACCCGTCCGGATAGCGGTTGACCCGGGGGGCCACGGCCCGGATCGCCCGGAGCGCGGCCGGGAAGGGCGGATGCGGGCTCTCGTTGCTGGACAGCTTCAGCACTCGCGGCCTGCCGCAGCGCTCCCGCACCTCGCTCGCACGCAGGCCGGGCGCGTACGGCACGAGACCGGCCAGGTCGTCGCGCACGATCCGCTCCCACGCGCTGCTTCCGCTTCCCAAGGCGCCTCCCATTCCGTCGGCGCACGGCTCACCGCGAGCCGCGGCCGGAGGTTGCGAAGGATTCTCCCGCAGGGGGGCGCGCGGTGGCAAGCGGTCTCAGGGGCGGGACGCCCAGGCGGGCGGAGCGAGGGGGTCAGTCCCTCCCCGGCGTGCGGACGCACGTACCGGGCGTCATGCCGAAGACCTCCAGCGCCCCGTGCCCGTCGGCGAGCTTGACGACGGTGACCGACGCCGGACGGATCGCGAAGCGCCATGCCGCTTCCGCCGGCAACCCGAGCCAGGTCACCAGCAGGGCGCGGACCACACCCCCGTGGGTGACGACGGCGACCCTCTCCCCCGCCTCCGCGATGAGTCCCGCGGCCTCCCGGATGCGACGGGTGAACGAGGCCCAGCTCTCGCCGCCGCCGGCGATCTCCCCCGCATCCGGGCCGCCGAGGTAGTCCATCGGTACGCCGGCGCGCCGCACCTCCGCGTAGGTGAGCCCCTCGGCGTCCCCCCAGCCCACCTCGCGGAGCCGCTCCTCGACCAACAGGCGTGCGCCCGCCGCGGCCGCGCCTGAGCTCGCCGGCTCCAAGGCCCGCCGCGCGGGCGAGGCGAGCACCGCGTCGGGGCGGAAGGCCCCGATGCAGCGGGCCAGGGAGGCGGCCTGCCGCGCCCCTCGGGGCGTGTAGGGCGAATCCGCCTCGGCGATGTAGCGCCCCTCGCGGTTCGCGACGGTCTCGGGATGCCGCGCGATCAGCACCCGCCGCGTCGTCGTATCCCCGTCGCCTCCCATCGCCTAGAGGATCCCCGCGATCATCAACGCCGCCGTCTCGACAAGCAGGACCGAGGCTCCGAGCACGTCGCCGGTGTATCCCCGGAACGGCCGCGCCACGACGAAGGGCACGGCTATCGCGACGGCCAGCCCCGTGAACGCCGCGGCCGCCGCGGCGGAGGGCTCCTCCAGCCGCACGAGCGCCACGGCGACGGCGACGGCGGCCGACGAGGCGAGCACGCCTCCGACGGGCGCGGGGCCGGCGAGCGCGGCGCCGAGCCCCCCGGAGCGCGCCGGGCGAAGCCCCCAGACCAGGAGCGAGGCCGCGCTCCGCCCGAGCACGGGAGCGAGCACGAGCGGCCACACGCGGCCCGCCGTCAGCGACGCACCGATCGCGGATGCCTGTCCGAGCGCGACGAGTGCCACGGCGGTGGCGCCGAACGCGCCCGTGCGGGTGTCGGCCATCACGGCGAGGCGGGATGCCGGATCGGCCGCCCCCCACGCGGCGTCCGCCGCGTCGGCCAGCCCGTCCCAGTGCAGCATCCGCGTGCCCCACGCCCACCACGCCACGACGAGCACCGCGGCGATCATCGAGGCCTGACCGCGCCAGCCCCATCGAAGCGCGAGCCAAGCCGGCAGCGCGGCCGAGGACCCCAGGAGCAGACCGACGGGCCCGAACCAGCCCACTGCGCCCGGGCCCGGCGCGGGATGCCGGGGCACCGGGACCCGGGTCAGCAGCGCCAGCGCGGCGAGCGCTCCTCGGGCCGCGGTCACCCTACGCCCCCACCGGACACGCCTGCCTCCTCGAAGCTCGCCATGTCGCGCAGGACGGCCGCGGCGGCCTCGATCGCCGGCATGGCCAGTGCCGCCCCGGTGCCCTCGCCGAGGCGCATTCGCAGGTCCAGCAGCGGCTCGAGCGCGAGCCAGCGCAGCGCCACGGCGTGACCGGGCTCCGGCGAGAGGTGCGACGCCACGACTCGCTCGCGTAGCGCGGGACACATCGCCGCGGCGGCCACCACGGCGGCCGTCGAGACGAAGCCATCGGCCACGGTCACGCACCCGCGTCCGGCGGCGCCGATGGCGGCTCCGGCCAACGTCGCTATCTCCAGGCCGCCCACGCCCGCCAGCGTCGCCAGCGGGTCGCGGCCGTCGGCGCCGTTGCGCTCCAGCGCGGCGCGCACCACCGCGGCCTTGCGGGCCACTCCCTCGGCGTCCAAGCCCGTCCCCGGCCCCGCCACGTGCTCCGGCCCCGCACCCGCGAACGCCGCCACCAGCGCGGCCGCCGCGGTCGTGTTGCCGATCCCCATCTCGCCCAGCCCCAGCACGCCTACGCCGTCGTCGACGAGCTCCCGTGCCAGGCCGATCCCGGCGCAGATCGCTGCGAGCGCCTCGTCCCCGCTCATCGCGGGGCCGGCCGTCATGTCGCGCGTGCCGGCGGCGACCCGCAGGTCGCGCACGCCTTCGGGGACGTCGCCGGCCCGCACCCCAACGTCGGCGACGACCAGACGAGCCCCCACGCTACGCGCGATCGCGTTGATCGCCGCCCCGCCGGCGGCGAAGTTCGCGGTCATCTGGCGCGTGACCTCCTGCGGGTACGCGGCCACCCCCCTTGCGACCACGCCGTGGTCCGCGGCGGCCACGAGCACGGCCTTCTCGCCGAGGACCGGCGGCACGCTCCCCGTGATGGCCGAGAGCCGCGCCGCGAGCTCCTCCAACCGGCCGAGGCTCCTCGGGGGCTTGGTGAGCGAGTCGAGCCGCGCCCAGGCGGACTCCTCGACCCCGGTGTCGGCCGGCCGGACGGCCGCGCACGCCTCGGCCAGCACTCGTCGTCGGTCCCTCGTCACCTACGTCTCCTCTCGCGCCGTCGGCGCTGCGACCGCCGGCAGGCTCTTCAGGTCCAGGCAACGCCCGGCTACCACCAACCAAGCGGCGTCCGCCGCCTCGACCAGCCGCCGGTTGGCGCGCCCGAGCACGTCGCGGAAGAGCCGACCCGACGCGTGCGCCGGCACGACTCCGTCACCCACCTCGTTCGTCACCACGACCAGGTGGCGGTCGCGTGAACCGGCGGCGGCGGCGCACGCCTCGGTGACCGCGTTCATCCGCGCCTCGACCTCGTCGGCGAACTCCTCGGGCAGCGCCTCGGCGTCCCACGGGCCGGCGAGCGCCCCGCGCGCCGCCGTCTCGTCCATCAACCGGCCCAGCAGCGTGCCGAGGCACTCCAGCACGACCGTCTCCCCTGGTCGCGCCCCTGGCGTCCAGGCGCCCGCGTCCCGGACCTCCCGAACGCGCCATGCCTTCGGGCGCGCCTCACGATGCGCCTCGATCCGTGCCGCCATCTCCTCGTCGCCCGCGGCCGACCCCGCCGCGGCGACGACGACGGCGCCTCCGAGCTCGGCGGCCAGCCCCTCGGCGGCGGAGGACTTGCCCGAACGCGCGCCTCCCGTGAGCACGTACAGCACTACGCCTCCCCTCCCGATCCCGCCGCCTCGCGCAACGCCGCGACCTCCTCGGGCATGAGCGGGCGAGCCTGACCGGGACCGAGCCCGCCGGCCTCCACGGGCCCGAACCGCGTCCGGCGCAGTCCCAGCACCGGATGGCCGACAGCGTCGAGCATACGCCTCACCTGGCGCTTGCGTCCCTCCCGGATCGTGATCTCCGCCTCCGAGCGGTCCGGGCCGGAGTGCAGCAGCCGGACCTCGGCGGGCTGCGTCGGCCCGTCCTCCAGCATCACCCCGCGCCGCAGCCGCTCGGCGTCGGGCTCGCGCAGCTCGCCGCGCACCACGGCGAGGTACGTCTTGGGCACGTGGAAGCGCGGGTGCGCCAAACGGTGCCCGAGCTCCCCGTCGCTCGTGAGCAGCAGCAGGCCGGTGGTGTCCTTGTCCAGCCGCCCGACGGGGAACAGACCCGGCGGGACGGTCCCGTCGGCCAGGCGCGGCAGGAGCTCCGCGACCGTCGGTCGCCCGCGGGGGTCCGACATCGTCGTGAGGTACCCCGCCGGCTTGTCGAGCACGTAGTGGTACGGGCCCTCGCCGAGTACCACGGGCCGTCCGTCGACGGCCACCGTGTCCGCCGCCGGGTCCACCTTCGCGCCCAGCTCGGTGACGACCGCGCCGTTCACCGTCACGCGGCCCGCGGTCATGAGGTCCTCGGCGCCCCGCCTGGAAGCGGCCCCCGCGCGCGACAGGAAGCGCTGCAGCCGCATGGTCACCGGCGTCTCCCCCGCGCGCCCGCGTTCCTCCCTGCGTCCGCCCACGCCCTAGTCGACCTCGGCGAGCTCGTCGTCGTCCTCGGCTTCCAGGGCCGGCCCCCGCATGGCGCTGAGGCGCTCCTTGATCGCCGACTCGGTCTCCGGGTCCGGGGAGAACTCCTCCAGCGGAGGCAGTTCCGTGAGGTCCTTCAGACCGAACTTCTCCAGGAAGGCGCGCGTCGTCGCGTACAGTATGGCGTTGCCGGCGTCGCGGTCGCGCCCGACCTCGCGCACCAGCCCCTTGTCCACGAGCGAGGAGATCACCCCCTCGGAGTTCACCCCGCGCACCGCGTTCACGCCGGATCGGGTCACGGGCTGGTGGTACGCGATCACGGCGAGCGCCTCGAGGGACGCTTGCGAGAGCCGCCTCGTGTCCCACGACAGCACGTAGCTCTCTACGGCCTCGTGGTAGGCGGGGTGCGTGTACAGGCGCCATCCGCCGGCCACCTCGCGCAACTGGAAGCCCCGCTCGGCGTCGCGGTACTCCTCGGCCAGCGAGCGCAGTGTCGTCTCCACCTCCCCCGCGTCGGCCTCGAGCACCTTGGCCATCCGCGACGCCGAGACCGGCTCGTCCGAGACGAACAGCATCGCCTCCACGGCGCCGCGCAGGTTCTCCTCGAACGTCACCGCCTACGCCACCTCCTCCACGAGCACGACCTCGATCTCGCCGAAGAGCGCCTCCTGCCGGACGTCCGCCCTGCCGCGCTTGTACAGCTCCAGCACGGCCAGCAGCGTCACCACGACCTCCTCGGGAGTCGCCGAGGACAGCAGCTCCGTGAAGCGCGTCGGGCCGCGCCGGCCCCTCAGCGCCCGCTCGACCCCGGCGACGTGCAGCTCCAGGCTTATCGGCGCCGCAGCGACGTGCTCGGCCTCCAGCAGGAACGTGCGTCGCCGGTGCTCGAGGTCGGCGCAGACCACCGCCAGGCCGTGCAGGGTCACGCCTTCCAGGAAATCCGGCATGAGCCCGAGGAAGGGCTCCTCGAGCCCGGCCTGCCGGGGGTGCGTCCGCGCGGTGGACTCCATGCGCGCCGCGAGCTCGGCCGCCACGTTCTTGAACTGTTTGTAGGCGAGCAGACGCGCGATCAGCAGCTCTCGCGCCTCCTCGGGCGAGAGGTCCTCGAACTCCTCCAGCTCGACGGTCTCCTCGGAGGGCAGCAGGCCCGCCGCCTTGATCTCCAGCAGCGTCGCGGCCACGAGCAGGAAGTCGCTCGCCACGTCCAGGTCCAGCTCGCGCATCCGGTCCACGTAGGCCAGGTACTGGTCGGCGACGTCGGAGATCGAGATCGCGCTGACGTCGAGCTTCTGCTTGGAGACCAGGTGCAGCAGCAGGTCGAACGGCCCTTCGAAGACCTCGGTGCTGACGCGGTACGACACGGGGCGCTCCTACGCGTCCGCGTCGACGTGCATCGCCCGGCGCACCGAGGACATCAGCTCCTCGACCGCCGGGCGCACCCGCGAGGCGCCCTCGGCCAGGACGTCCCAGGCGAAGGACGGGTCCGCCCCGAGCTCGTCGCGCCGGGTGCGGAACGGGCGCAGGTACGCGTTGAGGTCCTCCACGAGCTCACGCTTGTGCGCCACGCACCCGCACTCCGCCGTACGGCAGCACGCGTCGAACTCCGCGACCACGTCCGGCTCCCCCACCAGCTTGTGGATCTGCTGGAGCGGGCAGACGTCTGGGTCGCCCGGGTCGGTCTTGAGCTTGCGCGCCGGGTCGGTGAGCATCCCCATCACCTTCGACGCCGTCTCCTCCTCGGTCTCCGAGATGTAGATGGCGTTGCCGTAGGACTTGGACATCTTGCGACCGTCGGTGCCCGGCACGCGCGCGCCCTCCTCGGCGACCTTGGCCTGCGGCTCGGTCAGCAGCTCGCCGTAGACGCCGTTGAATCGGCGCACCACCTCGCGCGTGAGCTCGAGGTGGGGGAGCTGGTCCTCGCCCACGGGCACGACGTCGCCGCGCACTATCGTGATGTCGGCGGCCTGCAGCAGCGGGTAGACGAAGAACCCGACGTTGCCGAGGTCCTTGTCGGTGATCTGCTCGCGCTGCTCCTTGTAGGACGGTACGCGTTCGAGCCACGGCATCGGCGTGACCATCGCGAGGTACAGCGTGAGCTCGGCCACCTCGGGCACGTCCGACTGGCGGTAGATCGTGGCCTTGGCGGGGTCGATCCCGGCGGCCACCCAGTCGAGCACCATCTCCTCGGTGAAGCGGCGCACGCCGGACGTGTCGGCCCAATCGGAGGTGAGCGCGTGCCAGTCGGCGACGAAGTAGTACGCCTCGTACTCCTCCTGCAGCTCCCGCATGCTCGTCAGGTTGCCGAACCAGTGGCCCAGAGTGAGACGGCCGGTGGGGCGGTAGCCGGTGAGGATTCGCTTCCTGGTCACGTTCCCGCTTCCGGTCGAGACGTCGGATCCGCGTGAGGCCGAGGGATGTCCCCGGCCGGAGGTCGCCCGTAATGATACCGCAGCGTCGGGGCCCGGCTAGCTCGCCAGGCGCAGGAGGAACCCGAGCATCGGGTCGACCGTGTAGCGGAAGTACTCCCCGATCGGGCTCACCCCGGCGACCGAGGGCAGCACGAACACCAGCACCATCAGGATGAGGAAGCTCTGGCGCTCGAAGGCCCGGTACGCCGGCATCGCCGACGGCGGAAGCAGCAGCGGGAAGAACGACGAGCCGTCCAGCGGCGGGATCGGCAGCAGGTTGAAGAACATCAGCACCAGGTTGGTGAGGATCAGGTAGAACGCGAGCGTGGCCGCCACCGCGGCGGCCGTACCGCCCGGCGCGAAGCCCAGGACCCACAGGAGCGCCGTCCCGGCCAGCGCCAGCGCCAGGTTCGTGAGCGGACCCGAGAAGCCGATGAGCAGCTCGCCGGTGCGCGGTTCGCGCAGGTTGCGCGGGTTGAACGGCACGGGCTTGGCCCACCCGAAGATCGGCGCGCCCGAGAACGCCAGTATCGCGGGCAGGATCACCGTCCCTACCGGGTCGACGTGCTTGATCGGGTTGAGCGTTATGCGCCCCGCCGCCTTGGCCGTCGGGTCCCCCAGACGGTAGGCGACGTAGCCGTGCGCGACCTCGTGGCAGATCACGGACGGGATGAGCATCGCGAACCATATCAGGCGCTCGTACGCGATCATCGGGGGGAGGACGTCTCCTGGTCGCGCGGTCTCAGGCCCGCCTTGAGCGCCAGCCTGCGCAGGTTCTCCAGTTCGGCCTCACGTCCCACCGCGCGCTCGTCCAGCCTGTCCGCGAGGGCCTGCGCAAGGATATCAGAGAACGCCGAGGACGGTTCGAAGCCCATCGCCACGAGATCGTCGCCGGTCACGGCCGCCCGGACGTGCGCGAGGACCGCGGCGTATCGCGTGACGCGCTCCCGCACGACCTCGTCGCCGGTCACGAGCAGCCACACGAGCGTCTCGGGCGGTAACGGCGCGAGCAGCGCGTTGAGCCTGCTGTCGCGCATCCCGCGACGGTCCCTCAGGCGGCGCAGCACGGTGGGGCCGCGCTCCGACGCGGCGCGGACGGCAGGGGTGTGCTCGCGCCCCAGGCGCAGCCGCCGCAGCCACTTGTCGGCCTCGCGCACGCTCGCCGCGCCCCCCAGCGCCACGAGCAGCGCCGTACGCCGCTTGGGCGGCGCGGGCAGCGCCTCCGCCAGCGCGGCGTATGCCCCCTCGGCGGCTCGCACGGACTCCACCGCCCGCTCCTGCTCCACGTCGTCGGGCAGCAGCGCGGACAACGCGCCCAGCTCGGCCAGGCGCGTGAACGCCGGGTCGGCCGGCCGCTCCTCGATGAGATCCATCAGCTCCTCGCGCACGCGCGCGCCGCTCACCTCCTCGAGCACCCCCAGCTGCACCGCCTCGCGCGCGAGCGCCTCCGTGTGGGCATCCATGCGGAACCCGTAGCGCTCCTCGAACCGAGCGGCGCGCAGCACCCGCGTGGGGTCCTCGACGAACGACAGCGTGTGCAGCACTCGCACGACCCCGCGGCGAACGTCGCGATAGCCGCCGAAGGGGTCGGCGACCGCGCCGAAGCACTCCGGGTTGATGCAGGCCGCCATCGCGTTGATCGAGAAGTCGCGCCGCAGCAGGTCCTGTCGCAGCGACGAGCGCTCCACCGTGGGCAGCGCGCCGGGACGCGTGTAGTACTCGGTGCGCGCGCTCGCGATGTCGACGTGCAGCTCGCGCGACACAATCAGCACGGCGGTCCCGAACCGGCGGTGGGCCCGCACCCGATGCCCGAGTCGCCGTCCGGCCTCCTCGCCGAAGGCCACCCCGTCGCCCTCCACGACCACGTCCACGTCCAGGTTCGCCCGGCCGAGCAGCATGTCGCGCACGAACCCGCCCACCACGTAGGCGCGCACGCCGAGGTCGTCCGCCACCTCCCCGAGCGCGTGCAGGCTCTCGCGGGCCTCCGTCGGCAGGAGGTCTTCCACGGATGCGAGGAACCGCTGGGACGACTCGGCGGTGGCCTGCGGGAGCCGCCGGTCGAGGTACGCGTCGCCGTGCTCGGCGCGCAGCAGGTCCTTGCGCGTGACGATCCCCACGAGGCGCCCGTCCTCCACCACCGGCACCCGGCCGATGCCCGCCTGCGCCATCAGCCGCTCGAGCTCGCCGAGGTCGGTCTCGGGCGAGACGGCCACGACGTCGCGCGCCATGAAGCCCTTCACCGGCGCGTGGTCGAGCTTGTGGCGCCGCGCCTTGTCGAAGTCCTTGCGCGTCACGAGCCCGACGAGCCGTCCCTCCTCGACGACCGGCAGCCCTCCGTGACCCCAGGCCGCCATCACCTCGCCGGCCTGCCGCATGGTCTCCTCGGGCGTCACGGTGCGCACCGGCGCCGAGAGGATGTCGCGGGCGGCCAGTGGAGGGCGGACCTCGGTCTCCAGGGCGCGGCGCAGCTCGGCGAGCGTCTCGTCCAGGTCGGCGTCCTTCAGCGCCGCAGAGGCCGCCTGCGGGTGGCCTCCCCCGCCCAGGTGCCCGAGGACCCGCCCCACGTCCACGTCGGTCAGGCGGCTTCGCCCCACCACGTGCAGCCGGTCCGGCATGTCGACCGCGGCGAAGGCCACGCGGTATCCCATGTCCTCGACTATGTAGTGCGTCACCACGCTCGCGGAATCGACGTACTCCTCGAGCCGGGCGCGGCCGACCACGACCTCCTGCCCGTGGATCCGCCACGTCTCCAGAGAGGCGATCAGCCGGTCGAGCAGCCCCTGCTGGGCGGGCGTGAGCGTGCGCACCAGGAACTGGTTCAGCACCTCCATGTCGGCGCCGACGGCCATCAGGTAGGCCACCGCGTCGGCGTCGTAGGCCGTGGAGCCCGGGTACGTCAGGGAGCCCGTGTCCTCGTGGATCCCGAGCAGCATGACCGAGGCCTCCAGCGGCGTGAGGGCCACGCCGCGACCCCGGATCTCGTGCACGAGTATGGACGTCGTGGCCCCCACGAGCCTCGAGCGGTCCTCGACGCCGGCGAGGTCGCCCGGACCGGTCGGGTGATGGTCGTAGACGACGACCTCCACTCCCGGCCTCGTGGCCACGCGTCCCAGCTCGCCGATGCGTCCCGCGTCGCGCGTGTCCACCATCACCAGCCGCGTCACGGCGTCCAGGTCCAGCTCCTTGAGCTCGATGAAGTTCAAGAAGTCCTGGTGCAGGTTGTGGAACTCCCTCACGTTGTCGTTCTGCGAGCCGAGGAAGACGCCCACGGAGCCAGGGAACAGCTTGGTGGCCGCCACCGTGGCGGCGTACGCGTCGAGATCGGGGTTCGCATGACCGACGACGACCTGCACTGCGCTCCTCCTCGGAGGGGGTCTACACGTCCGTCAGCAGCGCCCTGGGTTCCGGCCGGTCATCGGTGACGCCCACGGCGGCGAGCAGGCGCCGCTCCCCCTCGTCCAGAAGCGCGGGACCGGCCGCGTGCAAGGTCGCCAGCGGGTCGTCCCGCGATACCGGTTCCCCTACCCGAGCGTGCAGCACGATGCCGGCCCCGGGGTCCACGGCCGCGTCCTTCGTCGTGCGTCCCGCGCCCAGCGCCGCCGCGGCTCGCCCCACGCCTTCGGCATCCATACGGGAAAGGTACCCGGACCGCGGCGCACCCGTCACGCGGCGCTCGCGTGCGCGAGGAAGGACGTCGGCGGGGTCCTCGGCAACGGCCTCGTCGCCGCCCTGCGCCCGCACCCAGCGCCTGAACGCCTCCAGCGCCCGTCCGTCGGCCAGCGCCTCACGTGCCAAGGCCTCGCCGGCGGCGGCGGTCGGCGCGCCGCCTCCCATCGCGAGCATCCGCCCCGCGATGGCGACGCATACCTCGGCGAGCCGGCCGGTCGCCGAGCGCATCGTCGCGACCGCCTCGGCGACCTCGAGCGCGTTGCCGACGGCGGCGCCGAGGGGCTCGTCCATGTCCGAGACCACGCACCGGATGCAGCGCCCGAGCGCCGCGCCGACCCTCGTGAGCTGCCGCGCGAGCGCTCGAGCCTCGTCCCCGGTCTTGGCGAACGCGCCGCTGCCTGACTTGACGTCGATCAGGACGGCGTCGGCGCCGCCGGCGACCTTCTTGCTGACTATCGAGGCGACGATCAGCGGGATCGACGGCACCGTGGCGGTGACGTCGCGCAACGCGTACATCGCCCCGTCCGCCGGGTCGACCTCGGGCGACTGGGCGATGACCGCGACGCCGACCTCATCGGCCTGGCGCACGAACTCGCCGATGGACAGCGCCGTCCGGAACCCCGGTATCGACTCGAGCTTGTCCAGGGTACCTCCCGTGTGCCCGAGGCCGTGTCCGCTCACCTTCGCCACGGTACCCCCGCACGCGGCCACCAGGGGCGCCACCACGAGTGTGACGGTGTCGCCCACACCGCCCGTGGAGTGCTTGTCCAGCACCGTCCGCCCCAGCGCGGACAGGTCCACCCTCTCTCCGGAGCGCACCATGGCATCCGTCAGCCACACGGTCTCCTCCGCGTCCAGCCCCCGGATGCACGCGGCCATCAGCCAGGCCGCCATCTGGTAGTCGGGCACCTCGCCGGCGGTGAAGCCCAGCACCAACCGGTCCAGTTCCTCCGCAGAGAGCCCTCCGCCGTCCCGCTTCCGCGCGATGAGCTCCTCGATCGTCGGCATGCCGGCTCGCCCCTTCCCCATCACCGTCGCGCCGCCAGCGTCTCGCCGAGGAACGAGCGCCCGCCGCCCGGCCTCTCGCTCGAGCCGTAGAAGTGCAGCAGCGTCGCGCCGACGTCGGCGAAGGTCTCCCTCACGCCGAGGTCTACCCCCGCGTCCACGCCGGACACCTTGACCAGCAGCGGCGCATGCTCGCGGCTGTGGTCGGTCGAGGGCGTCGTCGGGTCACAGCCGTGGTCCGCCGTGACCACGAGCAGGTCGCCCGGCACCATCGCGCCGAGCAGCTCCGGGATGCGCGCGTCCACGGCCTCGAGCCCCGCCGCGTAGGCCGGCGCGTCGTTGCGATGGCCCCACAGCATGTCGAAGTCGACGAGGTTCGCGAAGACCAGCCCGGGCTCCTCGGAAGCGACGCGCTCCACCGTCTTGTCCAGTGCGTCCATGTTGTCGGTGACGTGCGGGGACTCCCGGACGCCGCGCCACGCGAAGATCTCGCCTATCTTTCCGATGCCGTGCACGGGGACGCCGGCGTCGGCCAGCGAGTCCAGCGCGGTGCGGCCCGTCGGCGGCAGCGCGAAGTCGCGGCGGCGGTGCGTGCGCACATAGCGCCCTTCGGGATCCGGCCCGGCGAAGGGCCGCGCGATCACCCTCCCCACCGCGTGCTCGCCGACGAGCATCATCCTGGCCGCCTCGCAGACCGCGTAGAGCTCCTCGACCGGGATCACGCCCTCGTGGGCCGCGACCTGGAAGACCGAGTCCGCCGAGGTGTACACGATCGGGTCGCCGCTTGCGACGTGGGCGTCCCCCAGCCGCTGGATGATCTCGGTCCCGCTGGCGGGTTCGTTGCCCAGCCAGCCCCGGCCGGTGACGCGCGAGAACTCCTCCATCACCTCGGCGGGGAACCCGTCCGGGTAGACCGGGAAGGGCCGCTCGAGCGTCACGCCCATCATCTCCCAGTGCCCGGTGGTGGTGTCCTTGCCCGGGGAGAGCTCCCGCGCGCGCCCCCATGACCCTATCGGCGCCGGCACGGGCGGAACGCCGAGGACCTCGCTCAGGTTACCCAGCCCCATCGCGCCGAGGTTGGGCATGCGCAGGCCGCCCACCGCGCGCGCCGTGTTGCCGAGGGTGTCGGCGCCCTCGTCGCCGTAGTCCGCCGCGTCGGGGAGGGCGCCGACGCCCACGCTGTCCAGCACGAGCACGATCGCGCGGGCAGCACGGGTCACACGACCACCCGCGCCATCTCCTCCATGCTCGTCACGCCCGCGGCCACCTTGTCCAGAGCGTCGCGCCGCAGGCTCCGCATGCCCTCTGCCAGCGCGATCTCGCGCAGCCGCTCGGCGGGCGAGTCGCGCAGCGACTCCCGGCGCAGCTCGTCGCTCACCCGCATCACCTCGAAGAGCCCGACCCGGCCCTTGTAGCCCGTGCCGGCGCACCGCTCGCACCCCACTGCCGCCTGCGGCCGGAGCCTCTTCGCCTCGCCGGCCGTGAAGCCGACGGCGGTCAGCTCCTCCGCGCCCAAGAGGGCCGGCGCCTTACAGCCGTCGCACAGCTTGCGCGCCAGCCGCTGCGCGACGATCCCGATCAGCGCCGAGGAGGTGATGTAGGGCGGCACGCCGATATCGTTGAGGCGCGTGAGCGCCGAAGGAGCGTCGTTGGCGTGCAGCGAGGAGAGCACGAGGTGGCCCGTCAGCCCGGCGCGCACCGCGATCTCGGCGGTCTCCGGGTCCCGGATCTCCCCGATCATCACGACGTCCGGGTCGCTGCGCAGGATGGTGCGCAGCCCTGCCGCGAACGTCAGCCCGATGCGAGGATGGACCGCCATCTGCGTGAGGCCCTCCATGCGGTACTCGATGGGATCCTCCACCGTGAAGATCTTCCGCTCGGCGACGTTGAGGATGTTCAGGGCCGCGTACAGCGTGGTCGTCTTGCCCGACCCCGTCGGTCCGGTGAGCAGCACCACCCCGTGCGGCCGGCCGAGGAACCCCCGGACCACGTCCAACTGCTGCGCGGACATGCCGAGGTCCTCCAGCGACCTCGCTGTGCCGTCCGTGTCGAGCAGCCGTATCACGACGCTCTCGCCGTAGGGCGTGGGCAGGGTCGCCACCCGCATGTCCACCCGACGCCCCTCGAGGGTGATGCCGATCCGCCCGTCCTGGGGCAGACGGCGCTCCGCGATGTCCATCTCGGCCATGATCTTCAACCTGCTGGTGACGCCGGGACGCGCCGAGGAGGGCAGCTGAGTGACCTCGTGCATCACGCCGTCGACGCGGTAGCGGATCCGCACGGAGCGCTCCATCGGCTCCACGTGTATGTCCGTCGCGCCCTCCCGTACCGCGTCGCGGATGAGCTGGTTGACCAGCCTGACGATGGGCACGTCCTCGCCTGCCGCGACCTCGTCCTCGGGCGGCGGCGCGGCAGGCTCGTCCTCCGCGGCGAGGAAGACGTCGTTGGAGGTGAGGAACCGGTCGACGGCGCGCCGGATCTGGCTCGCTGTCGCCACGACCGGCCGGACCTTGTGGCCCGTGCGCAGCTCCGTGTCGTCTATCGAGGCGATGTCGAGCGGGTCGGCCATCGCCAGCACGAGCCTCCCGTCCTCCATGCCGATCGGGATGATCCCGTGACGTCGGGCCAGCCGTTCGGGCAGAAGGCTCGCGGCGGCGCGGTCGATCCTCCGCACGCTCAGGTCGACGTGCTCGAGCCCCTTCTGGCGCGCGAGCGTCTCGGCGATGCGCTCCTCGGTGGTCATGCCCAGGCGCACCAGCACGGCCCCGAGCTTCCCGCCCTCGCGGCGCTGCACGTCCAGCGCGTCCTCGAGGGCCACGGCGGTCACCACGCCGGAGCGCACCAGCAGCTCCCCCAGGCGCTCCCGGCCGTGCGCGCGGTCCCCGGCGTCCTCCCGCTCGCGCCTGCCGCGGACGCTCATCGGCGGGTCACGCCTGCCTTCGCACGATCGACAGCACCCACTCGCCGATGAGCACGGCGACGATGGAGACGGTCGCGTCCACGTCGAACACCCCGCCGTAGGGCGTCTCAACGGGTTCCAACCCCAGCGGCAGCACCAGCCATCTCGTCAGGCCGAGGAGGGCGCGTGCCCACTCTTGCTGGGCGATCGTGCCGAAGAACCCCACGACGAGGTGGATCGTGAGGGCCACGGCGACCACCACGAGGATGTCCATGACGACCGTGATGAGCGTGCGGACGGGTCTGCCGGCCATTCGTCCCTCCGTCGATGCGCCTATGAGCGGATTATGCCGCTACCTGGGCACTCGCGCCAGAAGCGGCGGCGGTCCGTGTCGGTCTGACGGTCGCGGGAGTCGGCTCGCGGCAGACGCCCTCAGCGCAGCGAGTCCGAGACGATGCGCGAGAGTATCTTGCGGGCCACGTCGGCAGCCGAGGGCATCATGTCCAGCAGGGCCCGTCCCCGGCGCACTCGGTCCTCACGCGTCTCGGGGAGCTCTGTCAGCTCTCGGCGCAGCCGCTCGACCAGTTCGTCGTCGGCGGGCGATGGCTGCTCGGCCCTCTCTCGGCCCCTTGGATCTGACGTCCGCAGGTACTTCGCCGCGAGGCGGGCCTGCCTGTTCGAGATGATCATGTCAGGGGTTCTATCGGCAGTGCCGGAAGGCCGCTTGACCGCCGGTCGTCGGCCTACTGTGAGATGCCTCACGCTTCGCGGGGAGCTCGCTTGAGGGATGGGGCGCAGGATCGTTCATATCGAAGAGAAAAGCTTCACAAGTCACTTGCTTTCCCGAATGAGCGGGTATTAGAATGACCCGTAGAGAGCTGCTTCGGCAGCCCCCTTACCCCTGAGCCTCAAGGTGCCGGCCTTGGGGCTCGCCCTTTTCTCGGGGCGGATCCCGGGTCCGATGCCGAAGCGCGGCGACGCTAGAACGGCAGCGCGAGGAATCGCGTGAAGAAGCGCAGCCCGTCGAACAGCGGCAGCACGCCTGCGGCGACCACGACGAGAGCCACCGCCACCACGGCCGCCTCGGCCGTCCTGTCCGCGACAGCACCCTCGGCGGTGGCCTCGCCCGCCCCGGCGGCGGGCACGGGGGGGACGCGCGGCTCGTCGAGGTACATCGCGCGGATGGCGCCGCCGTAGTACCCGAACGAGACGACGGACCCCAAGACGCCGACGACGGCCAGCCAGGCCGTGCCCGTCGTCACGGCACCCCCGAAGACGAGGAACTTGCCCCAGAAACCGCCGGTGAGCGGGATCCCCGTGAGGGAGAGCAGGCACACCGTGACCGCGGCGGCCAGAAGCGGACGGCGCTTGCCGGCGCCGGCCAGGCCGGCGATCGTCCCGTCCCAAGCGGGGTCCGACGCCCTGAACGCCTGGGCCGCGAGGAAGGCGCCGGCGGCCGCGACCGCGTACATCGAGCCGAGCAGGTACACCGGGACCGAGTTCGGCAACCCCACGAGGTGCATCACGGTGAGCCCGACGAGCGCGTAGCCCACCTGCGCGATGCCGGAGTACGCGAGCATCCGCGCGTACGACGTCTGCTTCAGCCCCCCCAGGTTCCCGAAGACGATCGACGCCACGGCGAGCGCCCCCAGCATCCACAGCGCCGGCCCGTCGAACGGTTCCCCGGAGAAGACCACCGGGAACATGATGAACGCGATCGCGAGCACGGCGAGCTTCGGACCGCTCGCCAGGAACGAGGCCATCGAAGGCGGGGCGGTCTCGTACGCGTCGGGGGCCCAGGAGTGGAACGGGAACGCGCCCAACTTGAACGCGAAGGCCGCGAGCAGGAGCGCGAACGCGGTGAGCGCCGCCCGGTCGCCCGGGCCGACCGCGCGCGCGATGTCCGGCAACGACAGCCCGCTGCCCAGCGTCCCGTACAGCACGGCCAGCGCGTAGACCAGCAGCCCCGTGGCGACCGCCCCCTGGATGAAGTACTTCATGGCGGCCTCGTCGGAGCGCCGGCCGCGCGCGCCCGCCACGAGCGCGTAGCCGGTGAGCGCGACCGCCTCGAGCAGTATGACGAGCGCGACTATGTCGACGACGCCGGGCAGGAGGCCCGCGGCGGCCGCGGACAGAGCCGCGAGGGCGGCCATCTGCCCCCCGTTGGGCGCCGCGCTGAGCGCGCGGTAGCCCCCCAGGACGGCCACAGCGGCCAGGGCGTGGACCAGCCCCGCGATCATCCATAGCGCCGGCACGAACCCGAACGCGTCGAAGCCCAGCACCGCGGTGTCGCGGGCGGCCAGGACGAAGGCCGCCGTCGCGCCGGCGGCGAGGCCGGCCGCGATCACGACCAGGGCGGCGCGCCGGCGCTCCCCGGCGTCCAGCGTCAGACCCAGGACGGCGCCCGCCAGGACCAGCCCGGTGGGCAGCAGGACCATCCAGTCGCTCACGAGCCACCCCCGATCGTCGCCGCCAGGGCCCGAACCACGGGCCCAGCGGCATCCACGACCAGGGCGGGCCAGACCCCGAGCGCCACGATCCCCGCCGCGAGCGGCGCGACGGCGGCCCACTCCCCCGCCCGCAGGTCCGAGGTGCCCGCCCATTCCTGTGCGACGGGCCCGTGGTTGACGCGGCGGACCGCGACGAGGTTGTATGCGGCCGCCAGAACGACGCCCGCGGCGGCGACGGCCGCCCACCAGCCGATCGAGCCGAAGGTCTCGAGCACCGTGACGAGCTCTCCCGGGAACCCTGAGAGGCCCGGCAGGCCCAGGCTGGCGAGCGCCGCGAACGTGAAGGCTGTCGCCCAGCCGGGAAGGGTTCGCCCGAGCCCGCCGAAGCGGTCCATCTCCCGGGTGTGCGTGCGGTCGTACAGCAGACCCACCAGGAGGAAGAGCATGCCGGCCACGAGCCCGTGGCTGACCATGACGAGCATCGCCGCGCCCAGCGCGAGAGGCGTCCCCACGCCGAGCGCGAGCACGACGAAGCCCATGTGCGAGACGGAAGAGTAGGCGACGAGCCGCTTCAGGTCGCTCTGCGCCAGCGCGACGAGCGCCCCGTAGATGATCCCCCCGATCCCCAGCGCCACGAGCACCGGCTGTGCCGAGGCGAAGGCCTCGCCCGCCACGGGCATCGCGAGGCGGATCATCCCGTACCCGCCCATCTTCAGCAGCACGCCCGCGAGCATGATCGAGCCGGCGGTAGGCGCCTCGACGTGGGCGTCAGGGAGCCACGTATGGAGTCCCATCACCGGGATCTTCACGAGGAAGCCCGCCGCGAGCAGCCAGAACACGGTGGCACGCATCTCGTCGGCCATGCCTCCGGCCGTCAGCCCGAAGCCCGGGACGAACTCCAGGCTCGCCGAGGAGAACGCGACCATCATCAGTCCGACGAGCATCAGCGCGCTGCCGGCGAAGGTGTAGATGAAGAACTTCATGGCGGCGTGGCGCCGGTCCTCGTGTCCCCAAAGCCCGATCAGGAAGTACATCGGGATCAGCACGGCCTCCCAGAACACGTAGAAGAGCAGGACGTGCGCGGCGAGGAAGACGCCGGCCACCGCCGCTTGCAGGGCGAGCAGCAGCGCGAGGTGGGCCGCGGGCGAGCGCTCGATCCGCCACGACGCGAGGATCGAGATCACGCCGAGGAAGGCCGTCAGCGCGACCAGCGGCGCTGCCAGGCCGTCCAGCGAGAGCACCCACCAGGTCGCGCCCTCGCCTCCGGCCGGCAGCCGCTCCACGAGGCCCTGCGCGCCGGACATGCCCGCCAGCGCGACGCCCGTGACCGCCATCGCGGCCAGCGACGACGCCAGTGCGAGCACGCGCGCCAGGCCGGCGGAACCCCTGCCGGCCAGCGCCACGAGGACCGCGCCGGCGAGCGGTACGAGAACGACTGCGCTCAGCACGGCCTCACCTCCCGATCCATCCGAGGAGCGTCTCCAGCGCGCTCCCGGCGGTCGTCAGCGCGATGAGCGCGATGACCCCCGCGCCCATGAGCGCGGCGTACCATTGCCCGTCGCCGCTCTGGAGCCGCGCGAGTCCGCGGCCGACGGAGCGCGCGACCGATGCCGAACCCTCCGCGATGCCGTCGAACGTCAGGCGGTCGAGCACGGCGTACGTCATGCGGGAGAGGCCGAGCACCGGTTCCACGACGAACCGCCCCACGGCCGCGTCCACGCCGTAGGCGTTCCGCGCCGCGCTCCACGCGGTACCCAGGCGGGCCTCCAAGAGATCGTCCGCCTCCGGCCCTCGGCGGTACAGCATCGAGCCCGCGGCGATGCCGGTGAGCGCCACCGCCACCGAGGCCGCCGCGACGGGGAGCGATATCGCCTCCTCGTGACCTCCGAGCAGCTCCGCCACCCCGCCGGCTCCGGCGCCCAGGACCGCGGCGGGCACGGCCAGCGCCACGAGCGGCAGCCACATCACCGGGCCGCTCTCGTGCGGATGACCGTTGCCCCGGTACTCCCCGAAGAACGTGAGCACCGTGGCCCGGGTGATGTAGAAGGCCGTGAAGGCGGCGGCGACGAGCAACGCCGCGCCGGCGGCCGTCGACGCGCCCAGCACGCCGTGGACGACCTCGTCCTTGCTGAAGAATCCTGACAGGGGCGGGAGGCCGGCCAGCGCCGCGGCGCCGATGACCCACGTGACCGCCGTGAAGGGCATCCTGCGCGCCAGCCCGCCCATCTCGCGCATGTCCTGCGAGTCGGTCCCGTGGATGACCGACCCCGACCCGAGGAAGAGCAGCGCCTTGAAGGCGGCATGCGTGACCAGGTGGAACATCGCGGCACGCCACACGCCGGCGCCCAGCGCGGCGAACATGAAGCCGAGCTGGCTGATCGTCGAGTACGCCAGCACCTTCTTGATGTCGTGCTGTCCCAGGGCGATGGTAGCCGAGGCGAGCGCGGTGAACGCCCCGATCCCGAGGATCACCGTCAGAGCGGCGGAGGACGCCTCGAACAGCGGCCACGTCCGCGCGACCAGGAAGACGCCCGCGGCGACCATCGTGGCGGCGTGGATGAGCGCGGAGACCGGCGTGGGGCCGGCCATCGCGTCGGGCAGCCAGATGTGCAGCGGGAACTGCGCCGACTTGCCCGCGGCCCCCACGAACAGCAGCAGCGCAGCCGCGGTGAGCGCCCATGGTGCGAGGTCGGGCAGCGCGGCCATCACGTGGGTGTAGCCGGTCTCACCGGTGTGGCCCCAGAGCAGCGCGAGCGCTACGAACAGGCCCACGTCGCCGACCCGGGTCACGAGGAACGCCTTCATCGCCGCGGCCGCCGCGGTGGGCTTCTCGAACCAGAAGCCGATGAGCAGGTAGCTGCACACGCCCACGAGCTCCCACGCGATGAAGAGCCCGACGAGCCCGTCGGCCAGCACCAGGCCGGTCATCGAAGCGGTGAACAGCGACAGGACGGCGTAGTAGCGCGCCAATCCCCGATCGCCGGCCATGTATCCCACGGAGAAGACCATGACCATGAGCGCCACGAAGCCCACGACGACCAGCATGATCGAGGTGAGGCCGTCCACGGCGTAGCCCACGTCCAGCGAACGCCCCCCGATCTCGATCCACGGGACGGACGCCGATGCGGTGAGCCCGCCGACGAACGGCGACGCCGCCTCTCCTTCGCCGCGTCCGGCTATGTGCGCGAGTCCGGTGAGGAGCACGGCCAGCGGACCGAGAGCCGCCACCCACCTCGTCACCGGAGCAAGGCGCGACCCTCCGGCGGCGACGATAGCGGCGAGCGCCACGGGCACTGCCGCGGCCAGCCAGGGAGCGTCGAGAAGAAGCCGCATCCTACCCCTCCACCTCGACGAGTTCGTCCACGCGGCCCCTGCCGGTCCGCTTCACGACGCTGACGAGCAGCGCGAGGCCCACCGCGGCTTCGGCCGCGGCGAGCACCAGCACGAGCAGGCCCAGGGCCTCGGCGGTGGCGGGATCGGGACCGGCCACCGAGGAGGCGGCCGTCATCGCCGACGCGATCAGCTGCACGCTGGCCGCGCCCAGCATGACCTCGACGCTGGCGAGCACGCCGATCACGTCGCGCCTCACGAGCACGCCGTAGAGCCCCAGGCAGAACAGCGCGGCACATACGACGAGCACGTTCACCGCCGCTCACCTCCGACGATAGAGAGCACCGCCACGAGTGCCGCGAGCAGCAAGGCGCCGACGAGCTCGAAGTGCGGCAACAGGGCGCCGAGCAGCCGGTCGCCCACCGCCTCGATCCCGGCCCCCGCGGCGGCCGCCCCCGACGGGAGCGAACCCTGCAGCGACGTGACCAGCAGGACGAAGAGTGCGACGGCGACCATCGCGGAACCGACGTCGTGCCGGTTGTCCAGGTCCGGGGTGCCCTTCTCGGTGCGGTGCAGCAGCATGATCGCGAACAGCACGAGCACGAGCACGCCCCCCACGTAGAGGAAGACCTGCGCGACGGCGAGGAACGCGGCGCCGTACAGCAGGAAGTACCCCGCCACGGCGAGCAGGAAGGCGCCCAGGCCGAGCACGAGCCGCATCACGTCCCGGGTGAGCACGACCGTCGCCGCGCCGGTCAGCGCCACCGCTGCCAGGCCCCAGAAGAGCGTCTGTCCCACGAGCGTGCTCACAGCGCTCCCTCCTCGGCCACCGGCGGGCAAGGCGCGTCCGCACCGCCGTCGGCACCGGTCGCGCGCGTCCCCGTGCGCGGGCGCCGCATCTCACCCTTGTCGAAGAGCATCATGTCGCGGTGGTAGAAGGACAGCTCGTACTGCCCGGTGTGGGTGAGCGCGTCGGTCGGACACTGCTCGGCGCACAGACCGCAGAAGCAGCACTTGGTGAGATCGAGCTCGTAGCGGGTCAGGCATCGCTGGCCCGGGTCGTCGACCCGCTCGACGCGGATCGCGTAGTCGGGGCACGTGCGCGCGCAGAACTGGCAACCGACGCAGACCTCGGACTGACAGCGCAGGCAGCGCGCGGCCTCCATCAACCCCTCGAGGTGCGTGAAGCCGAGCTCCACCTGCCGGAAGTCGCGCGCGCGCTCCTCGGCCGGCGCCATCGGTATCTCCACCCGGCGGCGAGTCTCCTCGACGCCGTCGAGGACGGCGGCCTCGTACTTGTCGTAGCGCGGCACGGGCCGGGCCACCCTCCCCTCGGAGACGCTCTGGCCGGAGAGGTAGCGGTGGATGGACGTGGCCGCCTCGTGCCCTGTCGCGATCGACCCGATGCAACTGCCGGGGCCGGTGACGACCTCGCCACAGGCGAACACGCCCGGCACCGCCGTCGTGAACACCGCGCCGTCCACGGGCAGGTTGCCGCGCTCGTCCAGCTCCAGGTCGGTGCCCGTGACCACGCCCTTGAGGTCGGAACCCTGGCCGATCGAGAAGACCACGATGTCCGTCTCCACCTCCGTGTACACGTCGCCGAACTGGGGAGCGAAGCGTCCCGTCTCGTCGAACACGGACAGGCACTGCCTGAGCTTCATGCCGCGGACCTTGCCGCCCTCGCCGGTCAGCACCTCCTGAGGGCCCTGGCCGCACATCGCGATCACGCCCTCGTCCAGCGCCTCCTCTATCTCCCAGGGATGGCAGGGCATCTCGGTCTCGCCCTCCAGGCAGGACAGGCGGACCTCGGTGGCGCCGACGCGCAGGGCGCAGCGGGCCACGTCGACGGCCACGTTGCCGCCGCCGATCACGAGCACGCGCTTCCCGCGCACCCCCGCCTCGCCCCTCCAGTTCGCGGCCTTGAGGAACTCCAGCGCGCCGCGCACGCCCTCGGCGTCCGCGCCCGGGATGGGCAGCAGGCGGCTCACCTGCAGGCCGGCGGCGATGAGCACGACGTCGTACTCGCCGATCAGGTGCTCCAGCGGCACGTCGCGCCCTATCTCGATCCCGCAGCGCAGGTCCAGGCCCATGCGGACGAAGTCCTCGATCTCGCCGTGAAGGATCTCCCGCGGGAGGCGGTAGCTCGGCACGCCGGAGTTCAGGGCCCCGCCGGGCGTGTCCTCCTTCTCGAACATCGTGACCTTGTAGCCGAGCGTCATCAGGTCGTACGCGGCGGCCAGGGCGGACGGTCCCGAACCGACGACGGCGACGGACTGCGGCCGCGTGACCGGCAGCGGCGCCACGCGCTCCTCTCGCACGTCCACGTAGCCCTCGTAGGCGATCCGGTGCAGCGGGCGCACGGCGACGGGCTCGTCGTAGTAGTTGCGCCGGCATGCGGTCTCGCAGGGGTGATGGCAGATGCGCCCGAGCACGCCGGGGAGGATGTTGCGCTGTCGCACGAGCTCGTAGGCCTCGGCCGCGCGGCCCTCGGCGAGGTGGTAGTTCTGTCCTCGGACATCGACGTTGGCGGGGCAGTTGCCCACGCAGGGGGGCAGGCGGTCGGCCCGATACGCGGCGTCCACCGCCGCGTTGTGCTCCGTGGGGAGCACGGAGAACAGCGGTATCTCGTCCGCGCCCAGCGCCCCGCGCAGCGACAGCGCGCCACGCCAGCGAGGCGACAGGTCCACCTTCTCGGCGGGGTAGCGTACAGTCAGCGGTCTGCGGAACGCGTGCCGGGCGGTGATGCCCAGGCCGGTCGCGAGCGAGCGCCAGGCGGCGACGAACGCGCCGACGCCGCGCCCGTCCCCGTCCGTGACCGTCAACCGCGGCTGGACGGCCTTGGCCGGCGCCGTCTCGCCCTTCGGCTCGGGTGCGCCTCCCACCTCGGTCTCCTCTAGAGCCATGGGATCACCACCCCGACGATGAGGAGCTGCACCAGCGCCAGGGGCGTCAGCACCTTCCAGGCGGTGGTCATCAGCTGATCGGGGCGCATCCTCGGGAACGTCCACTTGACCCACATCATCGCTACCGTCAAGACGACGGCCTTGACGATGAGCACGGCCACGCCGGCGGCCCCGGTGAGCGGCCAGCCTCCGCCGAAGAACACGACCGCGGCGAAGAGCGACGTGGCCAGCGCCCCGCCGTACTCGGCCATCATGAACAGCGCCCACCGCATCCCGGAGTAGTCGGCGAAGTAGCCCGCCACGAGCTCGGACTCCGCTTCCGGCAGGTCGAACGGTCCGCGGTTGAGCTCGGCCAGCGAAGCGATGAAGAACACGACGAAGCCGATGAACGTCAGCGGCAGCCACCACACTCGCCACTCGCTCAGCACCGCCAGCGGCCTCAGCGAGCCGGCCAGCAGCACGATGCTCAGCACCGCCAGCGAGCGCGGGAGCTCGTACGAGATCATCTGCGCCGCGGCCCTGAGCCCGCCCAGGGTGGCATAGGTGTTACGCGAGGACCAGCCGCCCAGCAGCACCCCCAGCACCGCGATCGACGGCACGGCGAGGAAGAACAGCATGCCCACCGAGCTGTCCACGGGCGCCCAGCCCTCGTTCCCGCTCGTCATCGCCAGCGGCACGACGACCAGCGACATGAGGATGGGTGTGGTGACCAGCAGCGGCGCCATCCGGAACACGCCGGGCGAGGCCTGCCTGGGCAGCACGTCCTCCTTGGTCAGCAGCTTCACGAAGTCGTACGGGAGCTGCAGCAGCCCGAACGGCCCGGCCTCCTGCGGTCCGTACCGCCGCTGTATCCGGGCGGAGACCTTGCGCTCGCCCCACACGCCGAGGACGGTCGCCACCGCCACCGCGACGCCGGCGGCGAGTCCCCATACTGCCCCTCCGAGGAAGCCCGTCAAGCTCACCGGTCCACCTCCCCGAACACCGGGTCGAGCGAGCCGAGGATGACCACCAGGTCGGACATCATGTGGCCGACCGCGAGCTTCTCGAGCAGAGCCAGGTTGCAGAACGCGGGGGAGCGCACCTTCATGCGGTAGGGCTTGGGCGAGCCGTCCGACACGAGGTACACGCCCAGGGAGCCTCGGGCGGACTCGATGTGGTCGTAGGCGTCGCCGGGCCTGGGCCTCAGCAGCCTCGGCAGCCCCTCGGCACGCACCCGCCCGGGCTCCATCTGCTCGAGGGCCTGCTCGACGATGCTCACGGACTCGTAGCACTCGAAGAGCCGCACGCGGTTGCGGTCGTACGCGTCTCCGTTGCTGCCCAGCGGCACCTCGAAGTCGAAACGCGGGTAGACCGAGTAGGTGTCGTCGCGCCGCAGGTCCCAGTCGACACCGCTGCCGCGAGCGACCGGACCGGAAGCCCCCCATGCGACCGCGTCCTCGGCGGAGAGCACGCCGATCCCCTTCAGGCGCCCGCGCGTGATCACGTTGCCGAAGAAGAGCTTGTCCATCTCCGCCACCGCGCCGCGATGCTGGGCGCAGAAGGCCCGCACGTCGTCCAGCCAGCCGTCGTCAGGGACATCGAAGCTCACGCCGCCGGGCCGCACGTAGTTGTAGGTGAGGCGGGCCCCGCAGAGGCGCTCGAAGAGGTCCACGACGAAGTCGCGCTGGTTGAACGCGTACAGGAACATCGTGAAGGCGCCCGCGTCGGCCGCCGCAGAGCCCATCGCCATCATGTGGCTGGCGATGCGCTGCAGCTCGCATGTGATGACGCGAAGGTACTCGGCGCGCTCGGGCAGCGCGATGCCCGCCAGTCGTTCGACGGCGCGGCAGTAGGCCCAGTTCGCGTACATCGATCCGACGTAGTCCAACCGGTCCGTCAGCGGCACGACCTGGAGGTACGTGCGGTTCTCGGTCATCTTCTCGATGCCGCGGTGCAGGTAGCCGATGACCGTCTCGGCCTTGGTGATCACCTCGCCGTCGAGGTGCGCGATGACACGGCAGACCCCGTGGGTGGAGGGGTGCGACGGGCCGACGTTGACGACGAGCTCGGTGACGGCGCGTCCCTCGTCGTCCACCGCTGGGCAGGAGCTATGGATGTCCAGAGCCATCGGATACCTCAGATGAAGTCGGGCCGGGGGACGATGCGGTCATCGGTGTAGTCCTTGCGCAAGGGGTGGCCCTCCCACTCCGGCGGCAGGAGGATGCGCCGCAGGTCCGGATGGCCCTCGAACTCGATGCCGAAGAGGTCGTACGTCTCGCGCTCCTGCCAATCGGCGGCCGGCCACAGGTCGGTCAGCGAGCGGACCCGCGGCTCCGAGCGGGGGACCTCGCACTTCAGGAACATGCCGGCGCTCATCGAGCGCGACTGCAGGCGGTAGACGAGCTCGAAGGTCTCGCCGCGGTCCACCGCCGTGACCATCCCCAGGCGGTCGAAGCCCAGGTCGCGGAGGTCGGAAGCGGCGTCGTGCAGCTCGCCGCGCTCGACGCCGAGCACCCCGTCCCCGAACTCTGTCGAGAACAGCGGGCACAGGTCCGGATGGGTCGCGCAGAGGTGCTCGCGCAGCTCTTCGATGTTCACGCGACCTCGCCTTCCCCTCCGTCACGCTCGCCCGCTGCTGACGCGGCAGCAGGCGTCTCCTGGTCGTGACGAGTGGCGGGAGTGGGCAGCAGCAGTCTGCGCTCGTAGCGGCGCCCCTCCGAGATCGACTCGGTGGCGACCTTCTCGCGCAGCCGAAGGATCGCGTCCTGCAGGGCCTCCGGCCGCGGCGGGCACCCCGCGATGTAGACGTCGACCGGCAGGAACTCGTCCACGCCGCGCACCACCGAGTAGGAGTCGTAGTAGAAGATGCCGCCGGAGACGGCGCAGTTGCCCATGGCGACCACCCACTTGGGTTCGGCCATCTGCTCGTAGAGCCTCTTTATCGCCGGCGCCATCTTGCGCGTGACGGTCCCCGCCACCACCATGACGTCTACGTGCCGTGGGTCCGGCCTGGGGAACGTGCCGTGACGGTCGAAGTCGAACTTGGAGAACGACGCCGCGATGAGTTCCATCGCGCAGCACGCCGTCCCCATGGGCATCGCCCACAACGAGTGCCCCCGGGACCAGTCCAGCACGGCGTCCAGCGAGGTCAGGATGACGCCCCCGCCGGGGATGCGCTCCAGGGCCTTGCCGAGCCCGTCCACTATCGCCACTGCAGCGCCCCCTTCCGCCACGCGTAGAACAGCCCGAACGCCAGGAGCGCGGCGAAGGCGCCGACCTCGAGCAGTCCGACCGCCGAGCCGCGCAGCCGCGGCGCGACGGCGAACAGCAGGATGGCCTCGGCGTCGAAGAGGACGAACAGCAGCGCGATGGTGCTGAATCGGACGTTCACGGGCCCCCATGGCCCACCCGCTTGCGGCATGCCGCACTCGTAGGGCTCGACCTTCTCGGGGGTCGGTCGGCGCGGCGCCAGAACGGCGTTGAGACCGAGCACCACCAGGATGAACGCGACCGCGGCGAAGGCCAGGCCGAGTACCAGCATCACGTCCTGCGGTGCCGCTGCCTGCATTCGCGCTCCTTACCCCGTCCTTGGCCGGGACGCCCCCGACGACTCCTTGTAACAGCATGTTACAAGCCAAGATGCCGTTTCCGAACAGGTAGGATGCCGTGGGTACGGGACGTCACCTCACCTGGTTCGGCGGAACGCGCCCCGTGCCGGCGGAAGCGCCCCTCCGCGATTCTAGCCATTGAGGACGACGATTGTAAACATTGTTACATTGTTCCTTGGGGCGTTCCTTCAGCTCCCCCGCCCTCGACCCGCTCGGTCAGGTCCAGCCACTCGCTCTCGAGTCCGGCGATGCGCGCCTTCACGGCGTTGAACTCCTCCGCGATCCCGAAGAATCCGTCCTTGTCCTGGTACAGCGACGGTTCGCCCAGGAGCGCCAGCAACTCCTCGTGCCGCGCCTGCGAGGCCGCCAGCTCCTCCTCCACCACCCGGAAGCGCTCCTTGAGCTCGCGGGTGGCGCGGTAGGCGCGGTTCCGCTCCTCGGCCTCGGCTCGCTTGCGCTCGCGGGACTTGGGGCCGCTTCCGGGGGCCGTCGGGGGGCGCGACCCCCGGTCGCCGGCTTCGGCCCCCGCGGGGCCTGCGGAGGCTCCCTCCGGCCGCATCCCCTCGGCCGCCCGGTCGGTCCCCGCCGACGCGTCGCGCTCGGCACGCTTGCAGAGGTAGTAGTCGTAGTCACCCTCGAAGACGGCGACCCTGCCGCCCGGCCGCACCTCCACGATGCGGTTCGAGACCGCACGGATCAGGTGCCTGTCGTGGGTGATGAGCACGAGCGTGCCGGCGAACCCTTCCAGCGCGTCCTCGAGCATCCCCACGGAGGAGATGTCGAGGTGGTTCGTCGGTTCGTCCAGGCACATCAGCGGCGCCGGCCGGACCAGCATCTTCGCCAGCGCCAGGCGGGCCCTCTCGCCGCCGGAGAGCACGGCGACCCTCTTGTCGACGTCGTCGCCGCTGAACAGGAAGGCGCCCAGCAGCTTGCGCGCCTCGGGCTGGGTGAGCTCCGGGGCCGACAGGTACAGCTCGGCGAGCACCGTCTTGGCCCTGTCGAGCGCCTCCAGCTGGTGCTGAGCGAAGTAGGCGCGCGAGACCTTGGGGCCGAGGCGCACCTCGCCGGCGTCGGGCTCGACCTCGCCGGCGATCAGCTTGAGCAGCGTGGACTTACCCGCACCGTTGGGCCCGACGAGCGCGACCTTGTCGCCGCGGTACAGCGACATGTCGAGCCGCTCGTAGACCACGTTGTCGCCGTAGGCCTTCCGCACGTCATGCAGGCGCACGACCTCCTCGCCGGTGCGCACCGGCTGGGGGAAGGCGAACCGCACGCGCTTGCGCGCCTCGGGCAGCTCGATACGCTCGAGCTTCTCGAGCGCTCTCACGCGGCTCTGGACCTGACGGGCCTTGGTGCTCTTGTAGCGGAAGCGCTCGATGAACCGCTCCGTCTCGGCGACCCTGCGCTGCTGGTTCGCCCGAGCCCCCCGCAGCCGCTCGGCCGCCAGCTCGCGCTGGCGCTCGTAGGCGGAGTAGTCGCCGTGATAGAGCGTGAGGGTGCCTGCCTCGATCTCGGCCACGCGGTCGACCAGGCCGTCCATGAACGCCCGGTCGTGGCTCACCAGGACGACCGCGCCGTCGTAGGAGCGCAGGAAGCCCTCCAGCCACGTCACGGTCTCGAGGTCGAGGTGGTTCGTCGGCTCGTCGAGCAGCAGCACGTCGGGCGCGGCGAGCAGCAGCTTGGACATGGCGAGGCGCATCTGCCAGCCCCCCGAGAGCTCCTGCGGAGCGCGACCGAGGTCGGCCTCCCGGAAACCCATGCCTCCCAGCACGGCCCTCGCCTCGGCCTCGAGCGAGTATCCGCCGAGGTGCTCGAACCGCTCGCGCAGACGCCCGTACCCGGCGAGCAGGCGCTCCAGCCCGACGCGGTCCCCGTCGGGCGCGTCGTCGGCGGCCGTCGACACCTGCGCGATCTCCTCCTCCAAGAGCCGCAGTCTGTGCTCCAGCGTGGCCACATGGGAGCGCGCGGAGAGCGCCTCGGCCAGCACGGTCTCCCCGCCGAGCTCGATCGCCTCCTGGCGCAGGTAGCCGACGATCGCGTCCTTGGCGCGCGTGACCGCGCCCTCGTCGGCGGACTGCTCGCCGGCGAGGATCTCGAGCAGGGTCGTCTTCCCCGCGCCGTTGGGGCCGACGAGCGCGACCCGGTCACGGGCACCGACGCGCAGGCAGGCGCGCGCGAACAGCGTGCGGTGCCCGAACGTTTTCGCCAGGTTTTCGGCGGTGATAATCACGGCAGGGTGAGTCTAGCAGAGGGGGTGCCAGTGGCGGTCCGCGGCTCCGTGCTGGTCGTGGGCGGCGGGAGCGCGGGGACCGCGGCGGCTCGCATCCTTGCGGACGCGGACTTCCGCGTCACCGTGGCCGAGCCCGGTAAGCTCGGCGGATTGTGTCTCTGGCGGGGCTGCGTCCCGAAGAAGGCCCTCTACCGCTCTGCCGACGTGCTTAGGCTGACCCGCTCCGCCGAGCAGTTCGGCGTGCTGCCCGGCGAGCCGGCGCTGGACTGGCAGGGCGTGCTCGCCTGGAAGTGGCACGCGCAGGAGACCTACGCGGGCGACCAGGAGGCGCTGCTGGCGGCACGCGGCATCGAGCGCGTCGACGCGCCCGCCCGCTTCCTCTCCCCTGAGACCCTCGAGGTCGGCGGCAGCGTCCTGGCGCCGGACCACGTGGTGGTGGCCGCCGGCTCGGAGCCGGTCGTCCTCGGCATCCCGGGGGCCGAGCTAGCCGACGTCTCGGACGACGTGCTGCACTACCCCGAGCCGCCGGAGAGCCTGCTGGTGATCGGCGGGGGCTACGTCGGGATGGAGTTCGCCTCGGCGTACGCGCTGTTCGGCACCGAGGTCTCCGTCGTCACGGACGGCGTGCGCGTGCTGGAGCATGCCGACGCCGAGGCCGCGGGGGTCGTCACGAAGCGCATGGCAGCGACAGGCGCGCGATTCGTCACGGGCGCGCGCGTGAGCGCGATCGAGGGCGAGCCGGGTGCCCTGCGCACCTACTACGAGACCCCGCGGGAGAAGAGCTCGATAGGCTCGCAGCGGGTGCTGATGGCAGCGGGACGCCGCCCGGCGCTCTCCGAGCTCGACCTCGCCACCGGAGGCGTCGAGACGGACGAGCGCGGGAGGCCGGTGCTCGACGAGGCGCTCCGAAGCGTCTCGAACCCGCGCGTGTTCTTCGCGGGGGACGCTCGCGGCGACCTCATGCTGACCCCGCTCGCCTCGTACGACGGACGCCTCGCGGCGCGCTCGATCGTCGGCGGTGGGCCCCTGCCCCACGACGCGGTCGTCCCGCAGGTCACGTTCACGCATCCGCCCATCGGCCAGGTGGGCCTCACCGAGGAGGCGGCCGCGGCTCGCGGCCTCGCCGTGCGCGTCGGACGCCAGCCGTTCGAGCCGCTGGGCGCGGCTATCATCGACGACGAACGCACCGGCTTCGTCAAGCTGCTCTTCGCCGCCGACGACGGCCGCCTCGTCGGGGCGCACGTGGCCGGCGTCGCCGCGCCTGAGCTCGTGTGGGCGCTGGCGCTGGCGGTCCGGGTGCGCGCCACGGCCGAGGACATGCGCGCCACCCTCGGCGTACACCCCGCCTTCTGCGAGGCGCTCAACTGGGCCGCGTGGGCTTGAGGGTCGCTGCTCGGGACCCGCACCGTCGCCGCTCGGCCCCCGTCAACGGAAGAGCCGGAACAGCAGGTTCAGAAGGAGCGTCAGGATCACGCTCAGGATGAGGGTCGTCGCGATCGGGATATAGCAGCTCCAGCGGTCGTCGCCGAAGCGCAAGTCACCGGGGAGTCTGCCGAGCCCGAGCAGGCCGCCGACCCAGAGCAGCGCCCCGGCGAGCGCGAGCACGACCGCGAACGCCACGAGGATCTTGCCGATCGACTGAAGGTCCAACCGCGCCTCCCCGTCGGCCATCGGACCGAGCCGGCGACATCCCCTCGCCGACCGAGCCAAGCATAGCGAAAGGCCCCGGAGCCGTCCGCTTCGGAGCCTTCTGAGTCTGCGTGGTGCGGCGATGCTGGACCGCTTCGAACGGCTTGGTTGGCACCAGGTGGCGGTGGCGCCCCGTCAGCTCGACGACGAAGCGCGCGCAGGGCTTGCTCGTCCGATGCACTGAGGTTTGGTCCTCTCAGTCCGTCGACCAGGGCGAGCAGTCTTCGATGCTGCCCGTCGAAGTGGATCGCCCGTTGCGCACGACTCGTTCCAGGGGGCAAGGGCCACGGGAATCGTCCCCTTCACGTTAAGGTGCCGTGCGACGCGTATTCCCCCGGAGGGCGAGAGCGCAGTCAGCCCGGGCGCCCGGTGATCGCAGCGCAAGCCGGACGCAGGGAGGAACGCCGAGCTGCGGGACGGCGACGTAGTGGCCTACCGGCTGAAGACGCCCCTTCTCGACTTCCTTCGGAGAAGTCGAGAAGGGGCGTTCTGTCATCCATGGTGGGCGATACTGGATTTGAACCAGTGACCTCTTCCGTGTGAAGGAAGCGCTCTCCCCCTGAGCCAATCGCCCGTGGCGCCTGCCTCCCGGCTCGAGCCCGGGAAGCGGCGAAGGGTATTGTACCGGGGATGCCCCCGCCTGTCAGCACCCCATCCGTACACCGCCACCGGCGGTGCTCGCTAGCGGTCGCCGTAGCCCTCGGGGTGGCTCTCGTGCCAGCGCCACGCGTCGCGGATCATCTGCTCGAGACCGCTGTCCGGTCTCCACCCCAGCTCGCGCTCGACCCGTTCGGTCGAGGCGACGAGCACGGCGGGGTCTCCCGCCCGCCGAGGACCGGTCGTGACGTCCACGTCCACCCCGGTCACCTCGGCGCACGTCCGCACGACCTCGAGGTTGCTGTACCCGGTGCCGCTGCCGAGGTTGAAGACGCCGCCTCCCTCGTGCTTCGCCAGTCGTTCCAGCGCCAGGCGGTGCGCCTCGGCGAGGTCGATCACGTGGATGTAGTCGCGGATGCAGGTGCCGTCCGAGGTGCGGTAGTCCCCGCCGAAGACCTCGAAGCCGCGCTCCCCGCTCTGCATGGCGCCGAGGATCCTCGGGACGATGTGGGTCTCGGGCACGTGCGCCTCACCCAGGGAACCGTCCGGCCACGCGCCGGCAACGTTGAAGTAGCGCAGACGCACCGATCGGATGCCGAGGTCCTCGAAGCCGTCGAGGGCGCGCTCGAAGAGCAGCTTGGAAGCGCCGTAGACGTTGATGGGGTACGTCGGGGCGCCCTCCGATATGGGGAGCGAGGCGGGCTCGCCGTAGACGGCGGCGGTGGAGGAGAAGACGATCGAGCCGATGCCCCGGCGGACCATCTCCTCGAGCATCACCGAGGGCTTGAGCGCGTTGTTCTCGATGTAGTGCCACGGGCGCTCGGCCGACTCGGCGACGTCGATGTAGCCCGCGCAGTGAAGGATCGCCTCCACGTCCGGCATCGCCTCGGCGAGGGCGGCGGGGTCGCCGACGTCGCCTGCGACGAAGGTCGCCCGAGGATCGACGGCGCGCTCGTGCCCGTTCTCGAGCGTGTCCAGAACCACGACGTCGTGCCCGGCGTCCAGCAGGACGCGTGTCGAGATCGATCCGACGTAGCCCGCGCCGCCGGTCACCAGGATGCGCATGAGACCTCCCCTTCGTGTGCCGGGACGTGGCCGTGCGTGCCGGTAAGGCCGCCGCAACGGCAGGTTATCGCAAAGCGTCGCGCTTCGCCGCCCAGCGCATCAGCCCGTCGCGCCACTCAGGCAGCCGCACCCCGTGGGCGGCCGCCCGCGAGCAGTCGAGGCACGTCGCGCGAGGGCGCGCGGCCCGCAGCGGGAACTCGCCCGCGCCGGCGGGCTCCGCCTCCGTGCCCCGGCCCGCCGCCCCCAGCGTCGCTGTCGCGAGGTCGAAGCGCGAAGCGCACCCCTCGCCGGCCAGGTGGAAGAGGCCGCGTCCTCCCGCCTCCCATAACCCGAGCAGACCGGTCGCGAGGTCCTCGGCGAACGTCGGGCTCCCCCACCGGTCGGCGGCCACCCGAAGGCGATCGCTCTCCTCGCTCCAGGCCAGCACCTTCGCCGGGAAGCCGGAGCGCCCGTCGCCGTAGACCCACGAGGAGCGCACCACCAGGACCTCAGCACCGGACGCGAGCACCTCGCGCTCGCCGGCGAGCTTGGACTCCCCGTAGGCGTTCAGCGGCCGCGGCTCGTCCTCCTCGGTGTAGGCCGCGCCCTTCTCGCCGTCGAACACGAAGTCGGTCGAGACGTGCACGAGCCCGCAGCCCGCCTCGGCGGCAGCGCGGGCGAGGTTCGCGGGGCCGACGACGTTGCCGGCCTCGCGGTACGCCGCGTCGGTCTCACAGCGGTCGACGTCGGTCGCGGCGACGCAGTTCACGACGAGTGAGGGACGCGCTTCGGCGAACGCGAGAGCCACGGCGAGGGTGTCCCCCACTTCGAGCTCGGCGTGTGTCAACGGAACCGCGCGCCCGCCCAGCAGTCGTGTCACCGCCCGCCCGAGGCTGCCGCCCGCACCGGCCACGAGCACGCGGCCGGGGGCCTCCTCAGGCACTCCGGCTCCCATACCAGCGCTTCTCCCAGGCCGCGAACTCGCCGGCTGCGTGCTTGATCGGGCGCCACCACGCCTGGTTGTCGCGGTACCACCGGATCGTCTCGCGCAGGCCCGCCTCGAACTCCACCGCCGGCTCCCACTCGAGCGCTTCCCGCGCCTTGTCGCAGGCGATCGAGTAGCGGCGGTCGTGGCCCGGGCGGTCCGCTACGCGCTCGATGATGTCCTCGGAAAGCCCGAGCTCGTCGAGGATGATGGAGGCGATCTCGCGGTTCGTGCACTCGTTGCCGCCGCCGATGTTGTAGACCTCGCCGGGTTCCCCCCGCAGCGCAGCGGCCTCGACACCGTCGCAGTGATCGTCGACGTGCAGCCAGTCGCGCACGTTCAACCCGTCGCCGTACATCGGCAGCCGCTTGCCCTCCAGAGCGTTGGTCACGAACAGCGGGACGAGCTTCTCGGGGTATTGGTGCGAGCCGTAGGTGTTGCTGCCCCGCGTGATGCAGGCGGGAGTCCCGTAGGTGGCGTGGTACGCGAGCACCTGCAGGTCGCCGCCGGCCTTGCTTGCCGAGTACGGACTGCTCGGCGCCAGGCGGTCCGCCTCGCAGAAGCTGCCGCTTTCGATCGAGCCGTACACCTCGTCGGTGGACACCTGCACGAGCTTGCCGACCTCCAGCTCCCGTACGACCTCCAGAAGCGTGTGCGTGCCGAGGATGTCGGTGCGCAGGAACGACTCGGGGTCCGCGATCGAACGGTCCACGTGCGTCTCGGCCGCGAAGTTCACGATCGCGTCCACGCATCCACGGCGGTGGACGCCCGCCTCCACCGCCCTCCGGTCGCAGATGTCTCCCCGGATGAACGTATGCCGCGGATCCTTGGCCACCGTCGTGAGGTTCTCTCGGTTCCCGGCGTAGGTGAGCTTGTCGAAGGTCACGATCTCCCAGTCGGCGTGCTTGGCGAGCATCCGGCGCACGAAGCCGCTGCCGATGAAGCCCGCGCCCCCGCAGACGAGCAGCCTCATCCGTTCCTCACGCCCCAGTCGTACCCGATGACCTCGTCGTCGAAGGGCAGCCGGTGCTCGTCCGGGTTCTCGTGGTCGTAGGGTTCGCTGGGGATGTTGATGATGCAGGCCGCCTCGGTGCCCACCGCCGTGAAGCCGTGGTAGACGCCCGGCGGGATGATCAGGAGCCGCTGGCGCTGCCACCCGATGACGTGCGTCTCGGTCTCGCCGAAGGTGGACGAGCCGTCCCGCCGGTCGTGCAGCGCGACCTTGGCCATCCCCGAGACGCACACGAAGTGGTCGGTCTGCTTCGTGTGGTAGTGCCACGCTTTGACCACCCTCGGGTAGACCATCGTCATGTACACCTGGCCGAAGCGGACGAAGTCCGGGTCGTCCGAGCGCCACATCTCCATCAGCATCCCGCGGTCGTCGGGGATGACCTTGAGCTCCTTCACCTTCACGCCCTCTATCACGCGCGCCTCCTAGACGATCTCGACCTCGGAGTTGTCCCCGAGCATGAGGTGGAACGCAGCCGGTCTCCCGTCGGTCCGACGGACGACGGCGTTGCAGCCCATCAGGCTGTCGGAGATCCGGGCCCCGGCGTGCTCCACGCGCGCGCCAGGCATCATGATGGAGTGCTCGATCTCGCTGCCGAGCACGGCGCAGCCGTCGTGCACGGAGGTGTACGGTCCTATGTAGGCGTCCACGATCTCACAGCCCTCGCCGATCACCGCCGGGCCGCGCACGGTCGAGTTCACCAGCCTGCTGCCGGCTCCGAACCGCACCCGCCCATGCACCTGCGATGACGCGTCGATCTCGCCCTCGATGTCCGTCTCGATCGTGTCGAGCATGATGCGATTGGCCTCCAGCATGTCCTCGAGCTTGCCGGTGTCCTTCCACCAGCCCTCGATCACGTGAGGCCGCACGACGAGGCGGTTGTCCACCAGCCACTGGATCGCGTCCGTGATCTCCAGCTCGCCGCGCACCGAGGGCCCGATTGCCTTGACCGCGTCGAAGACGTGCGGGTTGAAGAGGTACACGCCGACGAGCGCAAGGTCGCTCGGAGGGTCCGCCGGCTTCTCGACCAGCCGGAGCACCGAACCGTCCTCGGCGAGCTCGGCGACGCCGAACTGCGACGCGTTGGGCACGTGCGCGAGCAGGATCTGCGCGTCGCAATCGTTCGCCTCGAACTCGCGCACGAACGGCCTGATGCCGTCCTTGATGAGGTTGTCGCCGAGGTACATGACGAACGGCTCGCCGCCCATGAACTCCTCGGAGATGAGCACGGCGTGCGCCAGACCGAGCGGCGCCTCCTGGGGGATGTAGGTGACCTCGCAACCCCAGCGCGAGCCGTCGCCGAGCGCCTCGCTGACCTCGTCGGCCGTGTCGCCCACGATCACGCCTATCTCCCGGATGCCCGCGTCACGGATCGCCTCGATCGCGTAGAAGAGGATGGGCTTGTTGGCCACCGGGACCAGCTGCTTGGCGCGCGTGAACGTGATCGGCCGCAGCCGCGTCCCCTTACCTCCTGCCAGCACGAGCGCCTTCATGGGCGGA
>JACUUM010000003.1 GCA_014859305.1 Coriobacteriia bacterium | reverse complement strand
AGGTAGCACAGTTCTTGGAGATGGTCGAAGCCGTGCAGCCTGGCATCTAACCCGCCAGCGAACCGGGACGTTTGAGGTGACACGACGTGATTGATGCCGACCCTGGCGCCGGGATGCGTTCCGCCGATCCCCCTCGCCCGATAGAGCCCTCCTCGGCAGACGAACTCGCCGCGTCGATAGTCAGGCATAGGACGTGGCTGATCGCCCTCACCGTGGTCGTCGTCCTGATGATCCTGACTGCTTGCGCCCCTGTGGCCCTGCTCTTTGGGATAGGCGGGCTCGTGGACGGGACCGAAGCGCCGTCTGACGCACAGCTGCAGAGCGTGAGGCAGCGAATCGAAGACGCCCTGGGCGGTCGGCTCGCAGACGCGGACGTGCGGGCTGTGACCGTCGTCTATGACGACGCACCCTTCCCCTTTCCGCTTCTCACAGGCGGCGAGCAGGTCATCTACCTGGAGGCCAGTCTTGCTGATTCGGACGTGGTGATCGCAGACGTGATCGCCTCCTCGCAAGAACTGGCGTCCTCCGGGCTGCTCCCCACGGCCGGGCGGCTCACGGAGCGGATGACGGGGGAGCAGTTCGATCGGCTGGTTGCCGCGTTCGCGGTCCAGACCGACGCGCCGCTCGGCCCGGTGTTCCGCTACATCGAGCGGCTGGCGATGGAGGTCGACCCGATCCCGGAAGAGGTGCGTGTCGAGGACAGGGAGTACCGCGTAGCGGAACTGTGGTCGGCGACCGTCGGCCGGCGAGTGGAGGGCGATCGGCTGGACTTGGGTGCTGATGCGAGCGACGTCAGAGAGGCTCTGATCTTCCACGAGGATCCCGAGACCGGACAGTTCACATACCTCACAACGGAGCCCGTCGAGGACATGTTCACCCCAGGCCTGCTCATCGATTGACCGCCGCCCGTCCTCTTCCGGCGGATGCGGCGGGAGGGCCCCGACTGACGCGCTGACGGCCAGGCGAGGCCGCCGCTCCCGCGCTACATCCTCGCGCCGATCGTGCTCTGGTCGGGGTCACCCGTGCCGGCCTGCGGCAGCGAGAACTGGAACGCCTCCATCAACGGCGTCATCTGACCCTGCATCATCTTCGAGATGTTCTCGCCGTACTGCCTGCGCGCCTCTGCGACGTCGATCTTGCCGGTGACGAGCTGGTCGGCGAGGTTTATCCCGAGGAAGTTGGCGGCTTCCGCGTCACAGCGCGCCGCCAGCTCGCCGGCGGTGCGGTCGAACATGACGCTGCCGTCGAAGGCGGTGATGTCGCAGGCCTTCTCCGGCGGGACCTTGTAGTCCACGGCCTGCTTCAGGTAGTCCTTGTGCGGCTTCGGGAAGTCGTGCTGGAACTCGTTCCGGTACAGCGTCGTCCGCTTCCATGGGCCGTTGTCGAACCAGGTCAGGTGCGTCGTGCTGACCTCCTGGGGCTGTCCGTACTTGTCGACCAGCTGCTGCGCCCTCTGCTGGTGGTCCTTCGGCCAGTCCATCGTCGCGTCGTGCACCGACATCTGTGTCACATGCATGAGACCAACCTCCTCTATCCTCGGACGCCGGAAACCCGTTACCTACCCGCATCGGCGGTGCCTCAGCCTCCCGCCTCGGTCCCCGCCCGACGCTCCCGGAACTCCCTCATGCACCCCTGGGAGCAGAAGTAGTAGGTCGTGTCGTCCTCGGTCAGCGAAGCGGGAGCGGTCTCGGGGTCGACCGCCATCCCGCACACCGGATCGATCGCCATCCGCGCCATCTCCTTGAAGCGCCCGTCCTCCAGCCACAGCACGCGGTCGGCGTGCGGCCGTATCCGCTCGTCGTGGCTGACGATCACCACGCTCTTCGCCCGCTCGTCGGCGATCGCGCGGAGACGGAGGACGACGTCGTGGCCGATCTTGGAGTCCAGGTTGGCGGTGGGCTCGTCGCACAGCAGCACGTCGGGGTCGTTCGCCAGCGCCCGGGCGATCGAGACGCGCTGCTTCTCGCCGCCGGAGAGCTTGTCGGGCCGGAAATCCAGGCGCTCCTCCAGCCCCAGCCCCACCAGCAGCTCCTCGGCGCGTCGGCGCGCCTCGTCGGAACGCACCCCCGCCATGTCGAGGACGACCTCGACGTTCTCGCGGGCGTTCAGCGCCGAGAGCAGGTTGAAGTCCTGGAAGACGAACCCGATGTGCGCGATCCGCACGTCGGGCAGGTCGCGCTCGGACAGCGCGGTGACGTCCAGGTCGCCGAAGCGCACGGAGCCCTCGGTGGGCTTCAGCAGGGCCCCCATGATCGAGAGCAGCGTCGTCTTGCCGCTGCCGGAAGGGCCCATGACGAGGACGACCTCGCCGCTGCGCACCCGCATGTCGACGCCCTTGAGGGCCTCCACGCGCGCCGCGCCCTCGCCGAAGACCTTGGTGACCCCGGTCACGTCCAGCACGACCTGACCGCTCTCGCGTGCGTCCATCGGCCACTCCTCCATCTAGCGCCTGAACACGTCGGCCGGATCCAGCCCCACGATCCTCGCGATGGGGACCGCCGAGGCGAGAAGCCCTATGACCGCGGCGCTCGCCGCCACGCGCAGCACCGAGACCGGCGCGATCACGACCGAGAGGTTCGAGCCGGCCAGCGGCAACGCCACCGCCACGAGCGCCGCGAGCGCCAGCGCGAGCGCGAGACCGGCGGTCAGGCTGATCGCCGCCTGACCGAACACGACCCGGAACAGCCGGCCGGCTGGCGCCCCGACCGCCTTCAGCAGTCCGAACTCGCGCAGCTTCGACAGCGTGGACGAGTACACCGTGAGGCCGACGACCGCCAGCCCGATGAGGAACCCGAAGACGTTCATGATCCTCATGATGTCCACGCTCATGTCGCCGACGATCCGCCTCTCGCTCTCGGCGAACTCCTCGCGCGTCTGGACGGTGACGCCGTCGACCGTCTCGCGGATCCGCTCGCCGACCTCGTCGGCGGACGCCCCCTCCTCGGTCCGCACGAGCCCATAGCTCGCCACGCCGCGCACCCCCTGCATCCGCTCGAAGTCCTCGAAGCGCACGAACGCGATCGCGTTGACGATGTTCACCGTGTCCCTCGTCAGCCCGCCCACGGGCACGCGCCGCCCTCCGAGGACGACCTCGTCACCGATCCCGACACCGAGGCGCTCCGCGATCCGCTCGTCGACGACCACCTCGCCGGGGCGCGGCGGCACGTCCCCGGCTCCCTCGACCCACGGCCCCCCGGGCTCGCCCGGGCGGTAGCCGATCAGGTAGACGAGGCTCCTGTCGTCCTCGGAGATGAGGAAGCTGGTCGTGTAGAGGATCGGTGAGAGGTCCGCCACACCCTCCACGTCCCGGATCTCCTCCAGCCGCTCGGCAGGGAAGAACGAGGTCGTCATGTGCAGGTTCTTCACGCCGCGCTGCGAGACCGCCACGTCGAAGTCGGAGTTGTCGATGTACGCCGTCACCTGGCGCTGGGAGCCTTCGAACACGCCGTCCAGCACCAGCACCAGCAGCGCCGCCAGCGCTATGCCGCCGATGCTGATGAAGAACCGCGTCGGGCTCTCGGACAGATTCCGCCAGGCGACCGGCACGCTCAACGCTCACACCCCCCTCTTGAACGCGACCGCGGGATCGATGCGGGCGACGGCGAAGGCCGGAGCGAGCGCGGCCAGCACGGTCATGAGCAGCGCCACTCCGACGACCGCCGCCGGGAGCCACCAGCCGATGGCGATGAGGAACCGCGGGTTGAGGTACTCGATCACCGCGCCGGACGCGAAGGCGAGCGCGATCCCGAGCCCGGACCCGACCGCCGAGGACAGGAGCGCCTGCTCCAGCACGATCGCGTACAGACGGCGGTTGCGGATGCCGATCGCCTTCAGCGCTCCGTAGTCCTTGGACCGCTCGACGGTGGCCGTGTAGATGGTGAGCCCGACGAGCATCACGCCGACCAGGAACGCCACGCCGACCATGAAGCCCACGGGCCCTTTGAGGATCGCGGCGAACAGCCGGATGTCGTTGGCGTCGACGCGCGTGCGGCTCGACGCGCTGACGTCCGGCAGCGCGTCATCGATGCGCTCGGCCACCTGCCCCGCCTCGTGCCCGGGCGCCGTCTCGACGAGCAGGAACGAGGGGTTGCCCGCGGTGGCGGCGACGTCTGAGGCGCTGTCGAACGTGACGAAAGCGGTACCGGTCATGAAGGTGGAGCTGCCGTGCGAGAGGCCGGCGACGCGGAACTCCCGTCCGAGGATCTCCAGGTCCTCGCCCACGCCCAGGCCCCGCAGCCGCGCGAGAGCCTCGTCCAGGACGACCTCGTCGTCGCCGATGTCGGCGGTCCCCTCGGTGACCGCCCAGGGCCCCGTGCCCTCGTCCGGACGGTAGCCGACGAGCAGCGTGAACTCCTTGCGGCCGTGCAGTTCCAGCACCACGTACTGCGCGATCACCCCGGACACCCGCTCCACGCCCTCCACGTCCCGCACCGCCGGGATCGCCGAGGAGGGGACCCGCGAGCTGGCGCCGAGGAAGTTGCGGGTGCCCTGCTGGGCCACCACGACATCGGCGGGAGCGTTGTCGAGATAGGCGGTGATCTGCCTGTTGATACCGGCGTACATGCCGGCGAGCACGAGCATGAGCGCGACCGCCAGCGCCACGCCCCCGACGGCGATGGAGAACCGCAGCTTCTCCTGCAGCAGAGTCCTGGATCCTACGCGGACCATGTGGCGACGCCTCACGCTCGAGGTCTCACGCACCCGTCACGTGCCGGAGGCCGTGGACGCGGAGTAGCGCGAAGGTCAGTCCTCGGGCACGCCCGCGACCACCGCCTCCGTCGGCTCCTCGGCGCCCTTGAAGCCCTCCTCCATGCGATCCGGCCGTCCCGCGAGCCGCTCATGCATCGCGGCGTGGTCCGCCTCCTCGCCGAGCGTCCTCGGGAGGAAGCTCCTCACCACGCCGAGTGCGCGGTCGGTCTTCTCGATCGAGGCCGCCGCATCCCGCTCGATGCCGGTCATCGCGCGGATCGCGTCGACGTCCTCGGGGATGGTGATCGCCTCGTTGTGCACCTGGAAGGTGAGGTACACCTCGCGTTCGTCGGAGGCCAGCGCGTCCTCCCACACCGCCACCTCCCACATGTCGCCGCGGGGACGGCGGAGGTCTCGCATCAGCTCGACCACGCTGTTCAGCCCGACGAGGCCATCGGTCGCCTCCACGAACGCCACCCTGGGCTCCAGCCACAGGGCATGGCGCAACTCGTCGAGGCTCACCGGCCGCTCGGTCTCCACCATGGCGTAGTGGAGGTGGCTCAGGTTGTAGGGGCCCGCCCCCGCCATGGTCGTGATGTCGAGCCCCTGAAGCACCGTCTGCGCGTCGGGGCCCTGGTGACTGGGGACCTTGGTCTCGGGGACCGCCGTGTTGATCATCCCGTCGCGGTGGCTCTCCCACGGATCAGTGGCCCGCCGCAGCAGCACCGCGCGCGCCCGCTTGACCCACCCGCGCTCGAGCAGTGGGTGCATCATCCGCACGAGCCCCGTCGTGTTGCACGAGACCACGCGCACGAAGTCGCGCCCGATCGCTCCGGAGTAGTTCGCCTGGGCGACGAACGAGTATCCGGCGAGCTCGTGCCTCTCGCCGCCCTGGAAGATCGCCTTGACGCCCGCTCGTTCGTAGAGCTCCTTGTTCGCCGCGCCGATCCCTTTCGGCGTGCAGTCCACCACCACGTCGGCCTGCCCGAGGAGATCCTCGATCGAACCCGCGACCGGCAACCCCGCCTCCTCCATCGAGCCCCGCTTCTCCGGCAGGGACGCGTAGACCGCGTACCCGCGCTCCGCCGCGACCCGGATCCGGTAGTCGTCCACCAGGTCGGCCACGCCCGCCAGCTCCATGTCTTCCTGTGCCGCCACCGCGTCGGCCACTCTCTTTCCGATCACCCCGTAACCGTTGACCGCCACTCGGGCACGTCCTTCCATGCCGTTCACCCCTTTCGCCGCTTCGGCCCTCCCGTCTCCGCCGCCCCGGGAGGTCCCCCTACCGATAGGTCCCTACCCTTCCTCGGGGAAAGACTCGTTGAGCGAACGGGGGCGGGAGTGCGAGGTTACGGGCTGAGACGCAAGCTGGTGCTGCTGGTCGCCGTCGTCGCGGTGCCGCTGATCGCCTTCGTCGGATACCAGCTCGCCCACCTCTACGACGACCTGACCGAGCAGGCGCTGCTGACGACGGAGCGCAACGCCCGCGTCGGCTCGGCGGGCTTCAACCGCTTCGTGCACCAGATGGCCGAACAGGGCCAGGCGGTCGGCCTGGCCGTCTTGGGCGGCAGGCTCACCCCTCAGGAGTCGGAGGAGTACCTGCGCTCGCTGGGACAGCACGCCCCGCTGTCCGAGTTCACGGTGTCCGACATCGACGGCGAGGTCGTGGCCACGACGTTCCCCCCGGAGGCGGCCGAGGAGGTGGCCTCACTGCCGGAGTTCGAGCGCGTGCGCCGAGGGGAGCCCTTTGCGATCACCGCTCTGCGCGACATCGACGGACGGGCCGGTCTCCTCGTGCTCGCACCCGTCGGCTCTCCCGTCAGGGGCTTCGTCGCGGTCGCCCTCGACGCGGCGGACATCGGGGGCATCGTGCGCACGGAGACGCCGGGCGGGGTCGTGATCGTCACGGACCCGGAGGGCAGGCTCGCCTACAGCAACGCCCCCGCGTCGGCCGCGCTCGAGGCGGGGCGCCCGCTCGGCCCGGAGGTCCCCACCGTGCGCGCGGCACTCGAGGGGCGCGTCGGCGCCGCCCGCCGGATCGGACTGCCCGGGCTGCCCTCGCCGTACATCGGTTCGCACGTGCCCGTGCCCGAGATCGGCTGGACCGTGGGCTTCTACCGCCTGCGCGGCCAGGCCCTGCGCCACGTCACGGGCGAGATCGCGCAGGCTCTCGCGATAGTGGCCGCGATCCTGCTGATCGCGGCGGCCGCCGGCTGGCGCGTGTCCTCGGGCATCCTCTGGCCGCTGTCCCGGCTCACCTCCGCGGCGGAGAGGCTGAGCGCGGGGGACTTCGACACGGAGGTCGCCGTCAGGACCGATGACGAGATCGGCGTGCTCGCCGAGGGGTTCCGGGACATGCAGGGAAGCCTGCGGCGCACGTTCGCGTCCGTCCGGGAGGTCGCGCAGGCCGGAGGGCGCCTGAACGAGGCCACCCTCGTGGACGAGGTGGCGCTCGCCGGCGCACGCCACCTCGTTCGGCTCCTGCACGCCGGTGCCGGCGTCGTGACGCTGTTCGCCCACGACCCCGCGCTCCACGGTGTCGGGACCGACGACGTCGAGGGCCTCTCCTCCGAGGCCCGCTCCCGCGTCCCCGACACCGCTCTGGCCGAGAGCGGTTACCGGCTCACCATGCTCGACCCCCGCGACGAGCGCTACCCCTACGGGCGCTTCCTGGTGTCGCTCGCGCTCTCCGCGGAGAGGCAGGCCATCGGGCGGGCGGATGTGGTGGTCGCTCCCCGGCACGCGGAGCCGCAGTTCGTGCGCGGAGACGTGGAGCTCGCGGTCGGACTCGCGCAGCAGATCGCGGTCGCCCTGGCCAACGCCGGGCGGTTCGAGCTCGAGAGCGAGATCGCCGGCACACTCCAGGACGCGCTGCTCACACAGCCCTTCCCCATCCCGAGGACCGAGGTCGGGCTCGCGTACCGGCCGGCCACCCAGGGCACGCGCGTCGGCGGCGACTTCTACGACTTCATCCGCGTGGACGAGGTGCGTTTCGTCCTCGTCCTCGGAGACATCAGCGGGCACGGCCTGGAGGCGGCGCGGCACATGACGGCCGCCAAGGGGGCTCTCCGGTCCTTCGCCGTGGAGGACCCCAGCCCCGGGCGGGTGCTCGACAGGGCGAACGTCGTCATCGGCGAGCAACTCGAGCCGGGGCGGTTCGTCACGGTGTTCCTCACCTTGCTCGACACCGAGACCGGCGAGGTCCGCACCGCCAATGCCGGGCACCCTCCGCCGTTCGTGCTGACGGCGCCGGAGGGCAGGCAGTCCGTCCTCCCGGTAGGGGGGCCGCCGCTGGGAGTGGTGCCGGGCTTCGAGTACGAGGAGAGCACCGTGCGGCTCCGGGATGGCGACTGGGTGGTCGCGTTCAGCGACGGCCTGACCGAAGCCAGGGGGCCCTACGGCGCGCTCTTCGGCGAGGAGGGTGTGGCGGCGCTCCTGGAGCGGACGTGGCCCACCTCGCCTTCCGAGCTCGCCGACGCGCTCGCGCTGGCCGCCGAGGAGTTCGCCGGGGGCCGCCTGACCGACGACCTCGCGGTGCTCGTGTTCAGGCGGATCGCCGGCGAAGCGGCAGCGGGGTGAGGCGCCGAAGACGCGACCCCTCCCGCGCCTCTGCCCGCTGCGCACGACGGCTTGCGGCGAGCCGCCGGCCTAGACCCGCAGGAGCTTCGCGTTGAGCGCGACGATCACCGTGCTCGCAGACATGAACGCCGCACCGAGCGCCGGCGAGAGGAGCACCCCGGCCCAGTACAGGACGCCCGCCGCGAGCGGGATCGCCACGACGTTGTAGCCGGTCGCCCACAGGAGGTTCTGGACCATCTTGCGGTACGTCGCCTTGGCCAGCGCGACCGCGCCCACGATGTCACGGGGGTCGCTGCGGACCAGGACGACGTCGGCGGTCTCCACGGCCACATCCGTGCCCGCCCCGACCGCGATGCCCACGTTCGCCTGGGCAAGCGCCGGCGCGTCGTTCACCCCGTCCCCCGTCATGGCCACGACGTAGCCCTGCGCCTGGACCTCGCGTATCTTGGCGGCCTTGTCCTGCGGCAGGACCTCGGCGAAGTACTCGTCGAGCCCCAGCTCGCCGGCCACCCATGCCGCCACGCGGCGGTCGTCCCCGGTGAGCATCATCGCCTTGACGCCCATCTCCTTGAGGTCGTCGACGGCCCGGCGCGATTCGGGGCGGATGATGTCGGCCAGCGCGACCGCGCCGGCGAGGGCGTCGTCCACGATCACGTACACGATCGTCTTGCCCTGCTCCGCGAGGCGCGCGACGTCCTCCTCACGCGGCGCTTCCAAGCCGCGCTCGCGGGCGTACCCTGGGCTCACGACCATCACGCCCCGGCCCTCCACCTCCCCTTGGGCGCCGCGCCCGGTGATCGAGGCGAAGTCGCGAACCGGCATCCGGGACGGGGACGAGGCGACGATGCCCTTGGCGATGGGGTGCTGGGAGTTCGCCTCGACCGAGGCCGCCAGCGCGAGCAGGCGGTCCTCGGGCAGCTCCGGGTCGAACGCGAGCACGTCGGTGACCCCGAACTGCCCCAGCGTGAGCGTGCCGGTCTTGTCGAACACGACTGCGTCGACCTTGCGCGCGTCCTCGAAGGCGCTGCGGTTGCGGATGAGCACGCCCCTGCCCGCTCCCAACGCTATCGAGATCGCGACCACGAGCGGCACCGCGAGCCCGAGCGCGTGCGGGCAGGCGATCACCATCACCGTCACCGTGCGTTCGAGCGAGAACGCCGCCGGGACGGCAGCGAGCGCCGTCCAGGCCGCGAACGTGAGCGCCCCGCCGCCGAGGGCCACGATCGTCAGCACGAGTGCGGCGCGGTCGGCCAGGTCCTGCGTCCTGGACTTGCTCTCCTGCGCCTGCCGCACCATCTCCATCACCTGCGACAGGAACGACTCCCCGCCGGTGCGGCGGATCTCCACCACGAGCGAGCCCTCGCCGTTGATCGAGCCGCCGATGACCTCTTCGCCCTCGCTCTTGTCCACCGGCTTGGACTCGCCGGTCAGCATCGACTCGTTCACCGAGGACCGCCCGTCCACGACCTGCCCGTCCACCGGCACCTTCTCCCCCGGCTTCACCAGCACCCTGTCCCCTACCTCGACGGCGTCCAGGGGCACGTCCTCGGTGGAGCCGTCGGGCAGCAGGCGGTGCGCCTCGGAGGGCAGCAGGCGCGCCAGCGCCTCCAGCGCGCGAGACGCGGAGCCGACGGAGCGCATCTCGGTCCAGTGCCCGAGCAGCATGACGTCGATCAGCGTGGCGAGCTCCCAGAAGAACGGCTCGCCAGGCAGCCCCAGGGTCGTGGCGGCGCTGTAAGCGTAGGCCGTGGTGATGGCGACGGCGATCAGCGTCATCATGCCCGGGCGCCGGACGCGGGACTCGCGCACGATCCCCTTGAGGAACGGCCAGCCGCCGTAGAAGTAGATCACCGAGGCGAGCACGAGCGTCAGCGCCGCCGCCCCGGGGAAGTCGGGCAGCGGGTTCTCGCCGATGAACGGCAGCGTCGGGGAGAGCGCCAGCACGGGTCCCGTGAGCGCGAGCGAGACCCAGAACCGCCTGGCGAAGTCCGCCACCGTATGGCCGGCGTGCCGCCCCGCGGCCGGGGCCTCGCCGTGAGCGGCGTGCGCGGCGGGAGCGGGCGGCGCCTCCCGATGTGCCTCGTGCTCCTCGTGACCCCCGTGCCCCTGCTCCATGCCGTCTCCTCCCTCGTTCGGCGTTACGCACCCCGCGGCACGCAGCCTGCCGGCGTCCTCGATCCGCCCCACACCTGCACGATTCCCCTTCCCGCTCCCCGCTCCTCACCCTCGCCGAGAACGGAACGCACCCGCCCGGTGCGTTCGCGCGCCTCGGAAGGCGGCTTGCTGAACGCGCCGGCGAGGTCCGATCGAGCGACCGCGTCGGCCGGCGGCCGCCGGCGCGGGAGGAAGGCAGCGGAGATAGATGCGACGGAGCCTGAGACTGAGACTGGTCGCCCTGGTGCTCGCCGGGGCGCTGCCTCTGCTCGCCCTCATGACGTACCAGTCCTGGCGGCTGCGCTGGCACGCCTCGGGGCGCTGGGACGAGACCGTGCTGGCCACCCTCATCGCGTTCCTGGTCGCCTCCGTGGCGACCTGGCGCGTGTCGGCGGGGATCCTCTCGCCCGTCAAGCGGCTGACCGAGGCCGTCTCGCGGATCGCGGGAGGCGACTTCGATGGGCCGATCGAGGTCCGGGGCGCCGACGAGATCGGGTTGCTCGCCGACGGCTTCCGCGAGATGCAGGGGAGCCTGGGGCGGACCTTCGAGTCCGTCGGCGTCGTCGCCGAAGCGGGCAGGGCCATCAACGAGACGATGGACGCGAGGAGCATCGCCCGCACCGGGCTGCGGCACATCGCCACCCTGCTGCACGGGCGCTCCGCCGCGCTCACGGTCTTTCGCGGCGCCGACGGACGCCCGCACGTCCACGGCTTCGGCACCGACGACGCGCTCGGGCTCTCCTCGGACATGCGCCTGCGCGTCCGGGACCACGCGCTTCGCGGCCGGACTCGACGGCTGACGCTGCTGCAGGCCCCGAGCCGGCAGGACTGCCGCGCGCGCTTCCTCGTGTCGCTGCCGCTCACCGCCGAGGGTGAGTTCATCGGCCGGGTGGACCTCATCGCCGCTCCCGAGCACGGCGTTCCCGAGTTCGAGCGCTCCGACGTGGAGCTGGCCGTGGGTCTCGCGCAGCAGCTGGGGATCGCTCTGGCCAATGCCCGGCGCTTCGAGACCGAGGCGCTGATATCCCAGACCCTGCAGGACGCGCTGCTCACCAAGCCCTTCCCCATCAGGGGCATCGGCCTGGGACTCACGTACCGGCCCGCGATGGACGGCGCGCGCGTGGGCGGCGACTTCTACGACTTCATCCGGGTCGACGAGCACCGCGTCGCCGTCGTGCTCGGCGACATCAGCGGCAAGGGGATCGCCGCGGCGCGCCACACCGCCGCCGCCAAGGGCGCGCTGCGCTCCTTCGCGCTGGACGACCCCTCCCCCGCCTCCGTGCTCTCGCGCGCGAACACGGCCATAGCCGAGCAGGTCGACGTCGGGACCTTCGTCACCGCCTTCTACGCGCTGCTGGACACCCGCACCGGCATGGTGCGCTACGCCAACGCGGGCCACCCCGCCCCGTTCCTCGTCTCGGTGGAGAACGACCCCTCGGTGCTGTACGCCGGCGGGCCCCCGCTCGGGGTGCGGCCGGGCACGGCGTACTCCGAGGAGCGCATCGGCCTGGCTCGGGGGGAGCGGCTCGTGCTCTTCAGCGACGGGCTGACCGAGGCCCGATCGCCCGACGGCGCCCTGCTGGGTGACGACGACGTCGGGGCGGTCCTCGGTCGGACCCGCGGGACGCCCCAGGGGATCGCCAACGCACTCGCCCGCGCCGCGGAGGCGCACGCTCGCGGCCCCTTGGCCGACGACCTCGCGGTCGTGGTGCTGGAGCGCGGCGACCCGGAGACCGGCATGACGCTCGCCGGTGCCGGCGGCGCCGCCGCGGCGTAGCCGGACCCGGGGCGGGGACCGCCGGCGCGGCCTGCCGTTTACCGTTTCCAGCGGCGCGGGAACGAAGGCTTGCCGAGGTTGTCCGGTACGCGGACGGCCCGCGTCGCCCGGAGGTGGTCGGATGTCTACCGCCGTCGAGACACGGCAGGGTCGGGGTCACCGCGTCGAGCAGGGATACCGCGTCGAGAAGGTCCTCGGCCGGCTGACTTACCCCACGAACGTGGAGTTCTCCCGGGGCGGCGCGCTGTCGCGGATAGTCCCGGAATGAGCCTCGTGACGTTCAAGACCCGGGGAACATCGGGCAGTGGAGGACCGCCGCGTGGACGGGTGGCGCAGGTCGTGCAGTTCCCGAGAGGGGACTGGAAGACGCTGCGCCGCTACTGGCTCGTCGTCGCCGCGATCCTCGGTGTGCTCGCCGCCGCCTACGTCGCGGTCTCCGCGCTGCATCTCCCGGTGCTCGAGGACCCCTTCGCCGTGCTCGCCGGGCGCGGAACGGCCGCGGCCGCGGGCATCGTGGGACTCCTGGTCGCCGACGTGCTGATGCCGGTGCCCTCCAGCCTCGTCATGGCCGCCGGCGGCGCGCTCTTCGGGCCGGTGGCCGGCGCGGCGCTGTCGCTGGCGGGCAGCGTCGGCGGCTTCGCGGTCGCCTTCGCGCTGGGGCGGCGCGGCAGCCGGCTGCTCGGCAGGCTCGTCCCCCCGGCCGAGAGGGTGGCGGCCGACGGGCTGCTCTCCCGCCGAGGAGCGATCGCGATCCTGCTCACGCGCCCGGTCCCGGTGCTCGCCGAGGCGGTCGCCCTCCTCGCCGGCGCCTCGCCGCTGTCGTGGGGCCGGGCGCTGGCCGCCTCCGCCGTCGGCGCCCTGCCGGGCGCGGTGCTGTGCTCCCTCGCCGGCGCGCTCGCGACCCGTCTCCCTCACGCGGCGCTGCTCCTCGGGGCCGCTGTGCCGGCCGCCGGCGCGTTCTGGGCTGTCGACTCGTACGTGCAGAGCCGCCGCCCGGATCCCCTCACCCGCTCGCCCCGCCGACCCCGCTGACTCCGGAGGGTCCTACGGCCCCCGAACGGCGCCACTCCAGGAACTCGCGGTGCGCGAGGTCGGGGGCGACGCTCGTCCGCGCGAAGCGCGAGCGGCACTCCACGAGCAGCCTCTGCACCGTGTACACGCGCAGGTGCGTCCATCCCCGCGGCACTCCCTCGGTGATCGCCAGGCGCAGCGTCTCGCGCACCGGCTCCTCCAGCCGCCACGATCGCATCGCGGCCCAGGGGTGGTCCCTGTCCCGCTCGATCAGGGGGGCCAGGTGCTCGAAGGACCGGAGCTCCTGGGCGAGCGCTGCGTCGACCTCGCCCTCCACGCTCAGGATCAGCCCGTCGTCGGCCAGCGCCAGCAGCTCGCCGACGAAGGCCGCGGGGTCGACGACCGAGACGGCGACGGCGTCGGGCGCCGCGCGCAGCGGCTCGAGGAGCACCTTCGGCTCGCCCGTGCCGCGCTGCCGCACGATCGACCCCTCCACCGGCCCGGGCTTTCCCGCCACCGTGCGGCGTGCGCGCTCCGCGCCCTCGCGCGCCTCCTCGGGCAGAGAGCCGGACACCTCAGCCGCCCGGTACTCCAGCAGCGCTTGGAGCCACTCGCCTGAGGACTCCAAGCGGCGGGCGTGCTCGATCAGCAGGCGGGGCGAGCGCGGGTTGCGCCGAAGGGCGTCAAGCAGCCTCTCGTCGTCCACCGAAGAGGGGTCGCCCAACACGCTCCGAACCCTCCGCTCCGCGGCCATCGCAGCGTGCACGTAGCTCGCGAAGCCCATCCCGATGACCAGCCAGACGCCGGCGGCCAGCAGCGGCAGGAACCGCGTCCAGCCCAAGAGCAGCGACAGCAGCCCGAACCCGACACCCGTGACGGACAGCGCTGCGAGCAGCACGAGCGCCGCGGCCAGCGGCCGGAACGACAGCGCGGCCGCCGGAGCGGGGGCGGAGGCCGAGGCCGGCCGCCTGGTGAGTGGGACGTGGTCCTGGAAGACGATCGCGGCGTCGAGCAGGGCCCTCAACGACGACCAGGAGGCCAGCCACGACAGCCAGGCCAGGACGCTCATGGCGAGCGCGCCGGTCGCACGGGCCAGCGGCGAGACCGCCGGCATACCTGTCATGACCGCCAAGGAGCCCGCCGCGGCGGCTCCCCAGAACGGCCAGGGCAAGGAGAGCGGGCCCGCGCGGGCGAGGCGTGCGACGGCGGCGAAGGCATCGACGTCGCGCGAGCGTTCCCGGTTCCGGGCGATGAGCAGGAGCGCCAGGCCGACCGCTATGCCGGCGACGAGGGACCCGCTCATCGCCGCCGCTCCCGCACTGGCGCCCTCCTTCGCTCTCCGCCCTCGTATCGTACCTCGCCGGTCGGGACCTCGCGGTCGGCTCGCCCGCCAGCCGGGGGCGTGACGTCGGCCGACGGCACGAAGAGCGGGAGGAGCGGCGGCGGGAACCGGTCCGCGGCGGTCCGGCGCCGGACGTCCGGCGCTACCGTCCGGCACGCAGCCTCATGACCGCCAGCGCGGGGTGCTCGGGGGGGGCCCACTCCTCGCGGAGGGAACCCGGAAGGTCACGGTCCCGGTACCGGCCCCCCTCGTCCACCAGGAGGGTGTAGGCGACCGGGACGCGTCCGGCCGCGACGAGATCGCGGGTCCGCTTGCCTTCCGCGGCCACCTCTTCCCACGAGGTCCGCGGGAGCCGCGCGTAGCGCAGGTCGCCGGAGCGGCGGCGCGCGTCGGGTTCGTAGACGACGCACACTGCCACGAGGAACTCGTCGTTCTCGTCGACGACGGCCAGGTCTATCGGGCGGCCGCCGTACGGCTCCGGCACCGCTGTGTACACCCTGCACCCGCGGAACGTGCGGCGGCTCACCGAGGCGAGCCGCTTCTGCAGCGTCCAGACCAGATCGCGCCGCGAGGCGAAGCCGTGCTGGGCGTAGGTCGAGCGCAGCCACCACAGCGCGCCGAGGAACAGCGACTCCGCCGCGTGCACCGCGGATGTCTGGGCGGAGCCCCGATACAGACCGGCCACCTCGTCCTCGCCCGCGGCGCCGCCGACCGAGCCCTCCGCGCGGCAACGGAAGCGTTCGAACTGCCCTCCGTCCATCGCTCGAGCTCCCGCATGCTTCACGTTCCACAGGCCGCCCTTGGCGATCGCCGCTTCGCTGGAGAACCTGCCCAGCCAGCGGGAGGACGGCGCCGCGGCAGGGTACTGCGCCAGCAGCGCGATGAGAGAGCGTTCGAACTCGTAGCGCTCGTCGGCATCCTCGACGGGGATGACGCAGAAGGTGAAGGAGAGCCGGATCGCCTGCGTGACGCGGTCCTCGAAGCGAGGGCCGCCGACGCCGGGGGGCGATGCCGCCTCGCGCCGCAGCAGGGCCTCGCTGTAGTGGGCCCGAAGCGGCGGCGCATGCCTGAGTTGCCCGGAATACGGGCTGCCGAACGTAGCGCGAACGCGTTTGGGAAGCCTGCCCGGCTTACGGTGCGAGGCGACCCGGACCACCCGGTCCACCGGTCCGTCGGGAGTCCTGACGCGCTCGCCGCGTTCGAACATCAGGTAGATGCCGTTGGGGGGCAACGCTCGTTCGTCGGAGCGCCAGTCGTGCCGGGGCAGCGTGGCGGCGAGCGCGTGCACGCGCAAGCTGAGACCGACGTGCTCCTTCACCGCCATGCGGGGCCGTCCCCGTGTCCGGGCCCCCGTACCCCCCTCGATTCTACACCCGGGAACGGGCGTGCCGACAGGGGCGGAAGCCGCAGCGCTGCGGAACGCCCTCCGAGCTACCCCTCTCGCGGTGCGGGCTGCGGGAAGTCGAAGCGGAGCACGCTCGGCGGCCGCCCTTCCATGTGGTCCCTACCGTCGCCGGGCAGGGAACGCGAAGACGTTGTGGAAGTAGAGGCCGACCGGCGCGGAGGACCGGCGGGCCGGGCTGATGCCCAGGCAGTGCGCACGACGGCTACGAGGAGGACCGAATGCAGTCGCACACCGACATCCTGCTGGCCGATCTCGCGACCCTGGCCGCTTTGGCCTCAGCCGTTCTGTGCGGCCCGGCCGCCACCGCGGCCGCCGCGCTGACTATCGCGGCAGGGAGGAAGCAGCCCGTCACCAAGCTCAGAGCCGCTCTCCTGTCCCTCGCGGCAGCGGGCGTCGTCGGGGGCGGCGCCGCGCTCGGGCTCTTCATCCTGCGCGGAACGATCGAAGAGGCTTCCGCGCTGTTGTTCGCGATCCCCGGCGCGGTGATCGTCTCGCTGCTCGGAGCGCTGCCTGGCGGCCTGCTCGCCCGGTGGCTGCACCGCAGGTTCGGGCCGCGGCGACGCGAGAGCACCTCGAGACTCGACGCCGCCTGAGGTCCCGCTTCACGGTGTCGCCCTTGCCCTGGTGCACGCCGGTACCTTGTGGAAGTAAGATACAGGAGGGTACCGGGTGCTGAAGCGCTCTTCTCCGAACGGTACGGGCCGAGGAGGAGGGCTGAGCGATGCTCACGATCGAGGTGCCGGGGTGGCGAGCGCTCGAACTCGAGTGGCTCGTGCTCGACGTCAACGGCACGGTCGCCAGGGATGGATGGGTCCATGCGAACGTGCGCGACGCGCTCGCCGAGTTGAGCGGCTCTCTGCGCGCTCTCGCCGTCACCGCCGACACGCACGGCCGGGGGGCGTCGGTCGCCGGAGCGCTCGGGATCGAGGTCCGCATCATCAACAACGGCTCGGAGGCCGAGCGCAAGGCGCGGCTGGTGGAGGAGTTGGGCGCGGAGCGCGTGGTGGCGGTGGGCAACGGAGCGAACGACGTCGCGATGCTGCGGGCCGCCGCGCTCGGGATATGCGTGATGGGCCCCGAGGGCTGCGCGTTCGACGCGGCCGAGGCGGCGGACATCCTCACGCGCGACGTCGGCGACGCGATCGGGCTGCTCACGCACCCGCGACGCCTCGCGGCCACGTTGCGCCGCTAGGAGCCTCTCCGGTCGCCGGCCGTCGTCGGCGTACGCCTCCTCCTCTCGGGCCGGCTCCCCGCGTGGATGCCCCGACGGGGACGGCAGAATGCCGCGCGGCGGGGAAGAATCCGGTACGCGAGCCGCCGAACGGACTCGTCCGGGCTCAGACCGTGCGACGCGAGAACCGGCAGCAGGCCGGAGGGGAGGGCCGATGGCGCGCGTCGGCATCACCGGCTCTTACGGCGGGTGCAACCTCGGCGACGAGGCGATCCTGGCCAGCATGGTCACACAACTGCGGGCCTCGCTGCCCGGAGTGGAGATCTCGGTCTTCACGCCGGACCCCGAGGACACGCTGACGCGGCACGGGGTCGAACGCGCGCCGTACAACGTCGGCGTGGGCCGCGACGACCTCCTGTCCGAGATCGAGGGACTGGACCTGCTGATCGTCGGCGGGGGCGGGATCCTGTACGACTACTGGCTCCAGGAGCACCTTCGCGAGATGCAGCTCGCCCTGGAGGCCGGCGTGCGGGTCATGGTGTACGCCGTGGGTGTCGGGCCCCTGGCCGACTCCTCGATCAAGCGGGCACTGACCCAGGCGCTGTTGCAGGCGGACGCGATCACCGTGCGCGATCTTCGCTCACGCCACGCACTGGAGAAGCTCGGCGTCGACGGACGGGTGCTGGTGACCGCCGACCCCGCGCTGCTGCTGAAGCCGGAACCGCTGCCGGATGACGCGCTCACCCGGGAGGGCCTCACCGACAAGGAACGGGTGGTGGGCATGTCCGTGCGCGAGCCCGGTCCCGCTGCGCCCGACATCGACGTCGAAGTCTACCACGCGCAGCTGGCGGGAGCGGCGGACTACATGATCGAGCGGTTCGACGCGGACGTGGTGTTCGTGCCGTTGGAGCCTCAGGTCCAGGACGTGCGGCACTCGCATGCCGTGATCTCGAAGATGCAGCGCCCGCAGCGCGCCAGCGTGCTGAAGGGCGAGTACTCGTCGCAGCAGCTCCTGTCGCTGGTGCGCCACCTCAACTTCGCGGTGGGCATGAGGCTGCACTTCCTGATCTTCGCGGCGCTGCAGCGGGTGCCGTTCGTCGCGCTGCCCTACGCATCCAAGGTGATGGGCTTCGTGGAGGAGCTGCAGATGGAGACGCCACCCCTGCAGAACCTGAGCATCGGGCAGCTGCTGGCCTACATAGACCGCTCGTGGGACCGGCAGGAGGCCCTGCGCAGCCTCGTCGATCGCGGCCTGCCGCAGCTGCAGGAGCGGGCGCGCGACAACAACCGGCTGGTCATACAGGTGCTTGAAGGCGTCGTGACATCCACGGAGAAGGCCGGGGCGGCCCCCTGATGCCGCCGCTGCACCGTCCAGAGCGTGCGCTCGAGGTAAGCCTCCCGGCCCGGTCGGCGACGCTTGCGCGCGAGTGCGACGTCCTGGTGGTCGGCGGCGGGCCGGCCGGCCTCGGCGCCGCTCTGGGCGCTGCGGAGGCTGGCGCGCGCACGGTGCTCACCGAGCGCTACGGCTTCCTGGGGGGCTGGGCGACGGCCGCCCTCGTGATGCCGCTCGCCTCCTACCACACCTCGGAGCTGCGACCGACGCGGCCCGGCTCCTCCGCGCTGTTCCCCACCGACACCGGACCGGGCGAGCCGGTCATACGCGGTGCGCTCGAGGCGTTCGTCGGCCGGCTCGTGGACGCCGGAGGCGCGATCCCTCCTTCGCCGAGGACCGGCTGGGTCGTGCCCTTCGACGCCGAGGTCTTCAAGCTCGTCGCGCTCGAGATGTGCGACGAGGCCGGCGTCGAGTTCCTGCTGCACGCGCTCGCCACGGTCGTGCAGCCGGCCCCGGCCGGCGAGACCGGGGAGCCCGGCCGAGGGCCCGGACGCTCCTCGGCCGGGGCCTGGGACGTGATCTTCGAGACGAAGTCCGGACCCCTGGCGGTGCGAGCGAAGTCCGTCGTGGACTGCACGGGTGACGGGGACGTCGCCGCCGCGGCCGGGGCGTCCTACGAGATCGGGCGGACGGACGACGGCCTCACCCAGCCCGCCACGCTCATCTTCCAGCTCGCCGGCTTCGATCACGCCTCCTTCACCGACTACGTGGCGCAGAACCCCGGCCAGTGGTTCGGCGTCTACGGCCTGTGGGACCTCATCTACGACGCGTTCCAAGCCGGCGAGTACAAGGCGCCGCGCGAGGACATCCTGCTGTTCGCCAGCGTGCGCGACGGCGAGGTGACCGTGAACGCCACGCGAGTGCCGCGGGTCAACGGGGCCGATGCGTTCGACCTCACGCGCGCGGAGATCGAGGGACGCCGCCAGATGCGCGAGGTCGCGGCCTTCCTGAGAGCGCACGTACCGGGCTTCGAGGAGACGTGGGTCGTGACCAGCGGTGCGCAGGTCGGCATCCGCGAGACCCGGCGGGTCGTGGGCGAGTACCGCCTCACCGCCGAGGACGTTCTGGGCGCTCGGCGCTTCGAGGACGTCGTGGCGCGCAACGCCTACCCGATGGACATCCACAACCCCGAGGGCCGCGGGACCGTCCTGCGCAAGCTGCCGCCCGGGCAGGCCTACGACATCCCTCTGCGCTCGCTGATCCCCCTCGGGATCGACGGAGTCCTCGTGGCAGGGCGGTGCATCTCGGCGACACACGAGGCGCTCTCCAGCGCGCGCGTCATGCCGGCGTGCATGGCCACCGGGCAGGCCGCAGGGGTGTGCGCGGCGCTCTCCGCGCGCGCAGGCGCGGCCCCGCGCTCGATAGACGCCGGCGACGTGCAGGCCGAGCTCCTGCGGCAGGGAGCGGACCTCGGCGAGCGGGGCGGGCCGCATGGTGTGCCGGGAGCCGCGGAGGCGCAAGCGGGCGGCACGGGTCGGGTAAGCTAGGAGCGGGGACGAGGCTGGAGGGCCCTTGAACGCATCGAAGCGAACCGGCGGACGGGTCAGGCGCCCGGAGACGATCGGGCTGCCGCGAGCGCTGCTCTACCACCGCTACGGCGTGCTGTGGGAGAGCTTCCTGCGGCAGATCGGGCACGAGGTGGTCGTGAGCCCCGAGAGCAGCACCCCGCTGCTCGAGGAGGGCTGCGCTCACGCGCCGGATGAGGCGTGCCTGCCGGTCAAGCTCCACCTCGGGCACGTGGCATGGCTACTGCCGCGCTGCGACGCGGTGCTCCTGCCGAGGATCGTCTCGCTGGGCAAGCGCGAAGAGAACTGCGCGAAGTTCCTCGGGGCGTACGACATCGCCGCGAACGTCTTCCCGGCAGCGTCGCTGCTCACCTACACCGTGGACGTGCGCAACGGCTGCGGCGAGCGCGCCGGCCTGCGCGCGCTCGGAGAGGCGCTGGGCGCCTCCCCCCTGCGCGCCGCGCTCGCCTGCGAGCGGGCACGGGGGCGGCAGCGGGCACACGAGAGGGCCGAGGCCCGCGCCGAGCTCGAGCGTCTGCGCGCGCGGGACGGACGGCCGGGCGTGCTCGTGGTCGCCCACGGCTACAACCTCGCCGACGAGCACGTCGGGGCGCCCGTCGCGCGGATGCTCGCCGCGGAGGGGCTGCGTGTCGTCTCAGCCGAGGCGCTGGGCATCGGGCGCCGCGGGGGCCGGCCGCGACTGGCCCGCGACGTCTACTGGACGTACAGCCGCGAGCTCCTCGGCAGCGTGGAGCGGGCACTGAGGGCCATCGACGGCATCCTGTTCCTCGTGAGCTTCCCGTGCGGGCCCGACTCGCTCGTCACCGAGCTGTGCCGGCTGCGCATCCGGGACGTGCCGCTGACCTCGATCGTTCTGGACGAGCACGCCGCCGACGCGGGCTTGCGGACCCGCATAGAGTGCTTCGCCGACGTCGTGCGCACGCACGCCGCTCTCAAAGCCGCGCCGGCGTGAGCCCCGTCGTCTCCTTCCCGCACCTCGGCGAGTACGCCGTGGCGTTCCGCCCCGTCGGCGAGTTGCTCGGCGAGGTCGTGCTGCCGCCGCCGATGACCCGCCGCACGCTGGAGCTCGGAGCGGCTCACAGCCCCGAGGCCGCTTGCGTCCCGTTCAAGTACACGCTGGGCTGCTTCATCGAGGCGCTGGAGGCCGGCGCCGAGGTGATCGTGCAGGCCGGTGGAGGGTGCCGGCTGGGCTTCTACGGGGAGGTGCAGGAAGCGATCCTTCGCGACCTGGGCTACGACTTCGGGTTCATGGCGCTGTCGAACCACAGCACGAGCCTTCGGAAGCTCATGCGCGAGTTCAAGCGGCTGAACCCGCGCAACTCCTTCCGCTCCGTCTCGCGCGCCTTCGCGCTGGCCGCAAAGAAGGTCGAGGTCCTCGACGCGATGGAGGCGGTGGTGCGCCGCGACTCCGCCTTCGCCGCCGACCCCGCGGCCTACGAGGGCGCCTTCAGGGACTTCCTGCGCGAGCTGGACAGCGCGCCGACTCCGGAGGCGGCCGAGGAGACCGGGCGCACCGGTCTCGCGCGGCTGGCCGCGGCCGAGTTGAGGCGGCCCGAACGGCCGCTGCGCGTGGGGGTCGTCGGCGAGTTCTACGTGGCCGTGGAACCGTTCTCGAACCACTCGCTGGAGCGCCTGCTGGCAGCGGAAGGCGTAGAGGTGCACCGGCGCGTGAGCGTCTCCGGGGTGTTCGAAGCGGTGTACGGCGGGAAGCGCTACATGCGCGACCTGGTGGCCTCGGCGGCGCCGTACCTCACCCACGACATCGGCGTGGACGGCACCAAGAGCATCGCGCACACGCTCGCGTACATGCGCGACGGCTTCGACGGAGTGGTGCACGTGCGTCCGTTCGGGTGCATGCCCGAGGTCAACGCGGCGCCGGCGCTGCACCGGCTCGCCCGCGAGAACGGTTTCCCCGTGATGTCGCTCTCGTACGACGTGCACACCTCGGAGACGGGCACGCGCACCCGCGTGGAGGCGTTCTGCGAGATGCTGCGACGGCGGCGGCGCGCCCCGGCGTCCGCCTCGGCTGCGACCCGAGCCTGAACACGCGAGGCCGGCGAGGGAACTCAGTCCCGGAGGGCGTGCATCCGCCTCCGCCTGGGAAGGAACCGGCCGACGGACCGGGAACGACCGGACGGAGGGTTCGCCATGGGGCAGTGGATGGGGCATGAGGGACGCTCCTCGGGCACGGGCATGCCCCGCGGTATGCGCGGCGGTATGCGCGGCAGGGCATCGGCCGGGAGGCGGGAGCCCGCAGGAGTCGAGAGCCTCGCGCGCGGGCGGTTCGGAGCGGCGGCGGCGGCTCTCGGCGGCGTGGCGCTGACGGTCCTGGGCGCGACGCGCAGGACGTGGTGGGGCAAGGCGCTCGCGTTCGCGCCGGCCGCCTATCTCGGGACGCGCGCGGTGAGCATGATGACGGCCAAGCCCGGCCGCGCGAGGATCGAGACGAGGACCGGCGGCGTGCGCATCGTCGAGCGCGTCCGGGTCGAAGCGAGCCCGCAGGAGGTCTACGCGTTCTTCCGCAAGCTCGAGAACCTGCCGCGGTTCATGCACCACACGCACGACGTGCGTGAGGACGCGGACGGCCGGGTCCACTGGGTCGCGCGCGTGGCGACGGGGGTGCGCATGGAGTGGGACGCCTTGCTCGTCGACGACGAGCCCGGCCGCCTGATCTCGTGGCGCTCCGCCCCCGAGGAGCCCTTCGAGGAGACCGGCACGGTCCGCTTCGAGCCCGTCGGGGACGGCACCGAGGTAGTGCTGGAGATCGCGTACGATTTCCCGACGACGCCGACGGGGACCCTGGCCGCCCGCGCTTTGAGGGGCGTCACCAGCAACACCGTCGCCGAGGAGCTCCGCAGCCTGAAGAGGATCGTCGAGAGGCGCCAGGCGCCGCAGCCCGCGGGCGTGCGGATGCGCTGACAGAGACTGAGCGCGGACACCGGGCGGAGCTCCCGAGCACCGAGGGGGCGACGGAGCGTCCCCGACACCGGGCGGAGCGGGGGCTGCGAGCCGTTCGCCCGCCGCCACGTCCGCCGGCGATCACGGCCACCGCCGCTCTACGCGTCCATCTCGACACTGTCGACGAGGTAGGCGTCCCCGGCCTTGATGACGGTGAAGTTCTCCTGGTACTGCGAGTCGTGGAACTCGGCGTCGGACAGGCGCACGAACACAAGGTACGTGCCGTCCTGGGCGAGGCTGACGTCGGTGGTCTGCGCGAAGGTCACCGTGGCGCCCTCCTTGAGGTAGTCGCCCGGGCGCCTGTCGATCTCGGCTCGCAGGCGCTCCGTCGCCATCGCGCGCAGCGCCGAGGCGTCCCGCTCGTACTGGGCCCGGACGAAGCGCACCACGAGTCCCTGCACCGCGTCGTTGACCTCGGGCGGCAGAGCCGGCTCGGCCGTGTTGACCTGCGGCATCCGCTCGCCCTCGATCTCGCGCAGCTCGATCTCGAGGCGCTCGACCTCCTCGGCGAGGCGCTCGGTCTCGGCTTCGAGCTCGGCGCGGTCCTCGCGCAGCTCGGCGAGCTGCCGGCCCACGGGCAGCGGGAGCTGCTCGGCGACGGCGGGCACGGAGGCTGCCGTCGCGGTCAGCAGCGCGGCGGCGACGCCGGCGGCGGCAGCGACCCTCCAGCCCCGCCCGACGCCGGATCCGACATGGGACGCCCGCCCCTGGGGCACCTCGAAGCGCCGCCTGGGCACGAAGGACCCTCCCAGGTCGGTCAGTCCGGCCACGACCCGCCGAGTGGACTCGTAGGACGCCGCGCACGCCTCGCAGACGGCGAGGTGTTCGGCCACCTCGCGCGCTCGCGCGGCCTCGAGGTCACCGCCGATGTAGCTCTCGAGGCTCTCGCGGCAGGCCTCGCAGTCGATGCTCGCGTTCTTCGCGCTCATTGCGCCACCTCCGCTCGGTCGTCGGTGCCCAGCGCCGCGCCCAGCTTGCCGAGCGCACGGTTGAGGCGGGACTTCACGGTGCCCACCGGGCACCCCAGCGTGTTCGCGATCTCGGCGAGCGTGAGGTCCCGGAAGTACCGCAGCGCGACGACCTCGCGATGGTCCGCGTCCAACCCGTGGACCGCCGCCATGAGGTCGAGCCCGTCCTCGCGTCCCACGTAGGTGAACGCTTCGGACTCCGGCGGCGCGGCGGTCACCACCAGCCGCCGCCTCTTGCGCAGGATGGTGTTGCACTTGTTGACCAGGATGCGCGAGAGCCACGCGGGGAACGCCCGCGGATCGCGCAGTCCTCCGATCTTCGCATACGCCTCGGCGAGGGCGTCCTGCACCGCGTCCGACGCATCCCAGCCCGACCGCAGGACCCCGTACGCGGTCGCGTACATGGACCCTCGTGCGCCCGCACCAGCACCTCGAACGCCGCTCCGTCGCCTCGCCGGGCACGCTCGACGAACTCGTGCTCCTCCACGCCGACCTCCTTCCCGTCCACACTAGGAGATGCGGGAAGGGCGCGGAAGGTTCCACGGCGCCCTAGGGCGCGACGGCTCGATCCGCGCGCACGAGTCCGTATCCGAAGCCCGCGTCCCACCCGGCCGGACCGAGGTCCTCCGCCGCGGCACGCAGCTTCGCGCGCACCTCGGCGAGGTCCCAGCGGCCGTTCCCGTTCGCATCGTGACCTGCGACCGGGGTGTCGAGCAGCAGCGCGACGGTACCGGCGACGTGTGGCGAGGCCATGGACGTGCCGCTCAGCGTCTTGTAGGTCGAGCCCTTGTAGGTGGAGTAGATGCTCGAGCCCGGCGCGGCGAGCTCCACGGACGGACCGGTGCTGCTGTAGGAGGCGAGCGCGTCCGAGGAGGTCGTCGCGCTGACGGCGATGACCTCGGGGAAACGCGCGGGGTAGCTGACGGTGTCGGCGCCCGGCCCCGAGTTGCCCGCCGCCGCCACGAGCACGACGCCGGCGTCATGGGCCGCCTTCACCGCGGACGCGAACGAGGCGCTGTAGGTCGAAGTGCCCAGGCTCATGTTCGCGACCTGCATGCCGTTCGCCGCCGACCACTGCAAGCCCTCGATGACGTCCGAGAGGTAGCCGCTGCCGTTGCGGTCCAGCACCTTGACCGCGTACAGGTCGACGGCATGCCCGACGCCCACGACGCCCACGCCGTTGTCCACGGCGCCGGCGATTCCCGCGACGTGCGAGCCGTGACCGTTGTCGTCACGGTACTTCGACGTGTAGGCCACCGTGCTGACGCCCCCCTTGAGGTTGTCCACCAGGTCCGGGTGGGAGGGGTCGATGCCGGTGTCTACCACGGCCAGCTTGACCGGGTCGGCCGTGGAGGTGGCCCACGCCAGATCCGCCTCGATCCGGTCCACGCCCCACGGCAGCGTCTGGGCGGGTTGCGGCTTGCCCGGCTTCGACGGCTTGACTTCAGGCTTGGCGAGCGCATGCAGCACGATGTCGTCCTCGACGCGCTCGACCTCCGCCAGGCGCCCCACGGCGCGCCCGGCGGCGGCGTCCGGCAGCCACACCGCGGCGGCGCCGATCATCGGGAGGGACTTCAGCCGCACGCCCCCGAGCCGCTCTATCCGCTGCAGCGCTCCGCCCTCGACCTCTCCGGAGCGGAACACGACGATCTTGCGCGAGCCGCCCGCCGAGGGCGCGGCGGACACGGGTACCGCGGCTGCGAGCACGACGGCCGCCAGAGCCAGAGCCAGCACGGCCGATCGTATCCCTTTGCGCGTCATCTTGGACCTCCCGTGACATAGGCCACGCTCGTGCAGGCCGCGGCTCGTCTCACCTTCTTCTTCCTTCTATTCCGAGCGGCGGACTTTTGCAAGCGCGCACGCGCCCGTGGCGCCGCCACCGCACCTGCGCGCACGCGGTCTTTCGAGAGAGGCCGCGGCGCGGACCTGCTACCGTGTCTTTCGGCGGGCACGGGCCGCGCGGGGCGGCTTCGGGAGGAAGGATGTCGGGTGGACAGGCTCAAGCGCATCGCCGGACGGGTGTTCGCCGTGCTCCTCGGCGTGGTCTGGGGTTTCTTCGTCTCGTTCAACGCAGTGTTCTCCGACGTGTTCGGCGCGAGGGACATGGCCGGGGCGCTCGTCTACGTGCTCGTTGGCTTCGCGCTGCTCGGCCTGGGCTTCGGGCTCGCGGCCCCCTCTACCGGTCCTCGTTGGGCATGGTGGCTCGCGACTCCCGGTGTGCTGATGGTGGCGCTGTTCACCATCGGCGAGTACCAGCGGCTGCTCTACCACGCCCTGGTCGTCGCGGCCGTGGTCGGAGGCGCGGCAGGCGGGGCGGCGCTGGGGGCGTTCGTGCGCGGAGCGGTGCGCGGACGGGGGGCGGTGGGCCCGGGACGCCCCGCCTGAGAGCGGGCGCGTCATGCGCGCGCCGTGCCCTCAGGGAGGACGGCGGCGAGCGACCATGCCTCATCGCGAAGCCCGGGGTTGCCGATGACGTAGGTATGTCCTTCCCCCGCCTAGAGACAGTCGAGGAGGCAACATGAGACGAACCCTATTCGCAGTATGGATCCTGGCACTGGTCGTAGCACTGACCGCGAGCGTGGCGGTCGCGGTGGACGGCCCGGGGACGCCGTCGGAGACGGAGCTCATCCTGGCAGCCAACCGCAAGGTGGCGGACCTGGACAAGCCGCTCGTGGTGCACGGAACGCTCCGCGCACCGGTGTCTTGCGAGGCGAGCCCTTCGGTCGAGACGACGTGCGATCCCGAACCCGTGGACGTGGCCGGACGTGAGGTCGTCATCGAGTCATCCGGCGACGGCGTGGAGTGGAGCACGTTCGCGACGGTCGTCACCAACGAGGACGGGGGCTTCGCCGTCAAGGACTTCCCGACGGCGCTGACCTGCTACCGTGCCTACTTCATGGGCGACGACGAATACGCTTCGGCCATGACCGACGTGGTCATCGTCGACGTCCGTGCGGGCAAGAAGTAGCGCGGTGCCGCACGTCCGCATGATCTCCCGCCCTCACACTCCGTAGCCGAACCGCGACGCGGGGGAAGGGGCGCACGCTCGGCGACGGATGGGAACGCGGGTACCGGGAGGGGGCCGCACACCCGATGCCTACGCAGGCCCGACCGGAAGCCCGGGCGCCTTGGAGCCCGGCACCCGGATCGCCGGCGGCATCTCCGGACAGACGCGAGCGCACTGGTTGCAGCCGACGCACGCCTCGACGTCGACCACCGGCGCACCGACGGTCCCTCCGAAGCGCCCGGGGGCCTGAGTCTGAGTGAGAGCGCCGGTGATCGGGCACGCTCCTCGGCAGACCATGCAGCTCCGCCCGCCGCCCCATGCCCGACAGCGGCGGCGGTCCACTCGCGCGACGGTTCCGATGCCCAGCATCACCTGCTCCCAGTCGCTGAGCGTGTGCAACGCGTCGGTCGGGCACACTCGGGCGCAGCGGTTGCAGCTCAGCGTGCAGTGGACGGGCCGCTCGTCGAGCATCGGCGTCCAGAGCCCCGCAGGGGAGGTCAGCGAGAGGCTCGGCCGGAGAGAGGCGCTGGGGCACGCGCTGTAGCACGCCCCGCAGCGCACGCACAGCCTTGCGAGACGCGCCTCGTCGGTGCCGGGCGGCCGCAGCGTGGTCGCGTCCGCGCGCAGCGGGAGCGCGGCCACCGCGAGCGATGCGGCCGTCACGCCCAGCGCGACGAGCGCCTCGCGACGCTCGGGACGGAACGCGGGCGTCAGGACGGCCGCCGGCACGGGCCGGAACGAGATCGCGCCCTCCGGACAGCGGTCCGCGCAGCGCATGCACAGCATGCACTCCTCGGAACGCGACGCGAAGCCTTCCGCGCGCTCGACCGCCCAGGTCGGGCAGCCGCTCGCGCAACGAGCGCACCCCGTGCACGCGCCGGCTCCCACGGCACGCCTGACGCCCGGCAGCCTGGCGAGCAGCGCGAGCAGGCCGCCGAGCGGGCAGAGCGCGCGGCACCACCCGCGGCGGCCCAGGGCGTTGAGCCCGACGACGGCGGCCAGCGGCACCAGTGAGAGCAGCGCGATCGCGCGGAACGCATAGCGGCCGATCGACGCCCCGGCGTTCACCGCGATCGCGTCGGTGCCGGCGAAGGGTCGCGCGAGCTCCTGTAGCGGGCGCGTGACGATGGTGACCGGATCGAGCACCATCGGGGAGAGCGTCCCCGATGCGGCCGCGCCCGCGACGACGGCAAGCGTGACGTACTTGCCCAGACGCCACCCCCCGCGCAGCTTCGGCGCGCGTCCGCGGGGAGCCGCAGGCAGCACGTCGAGCAGCGTGCCGACCGGACACAGCCAGCCGCACCATGCGCGGCCGAAGGCGACCGTGAGCGCGACGGTGACCAGCGCGGTGGCCCAGAACGCGATCGCCCTGCGTGACGCGACGAGCGCCGCCAGTCCGACCAGGGGATCGAGACGCGAGAAGAGGTCCTCAGCCAGCCAGGGCAGCCGCATGCCCAGCCCTGCGACCGTCAGCGCGACGAACGCCACGAAGCTGACGGCCTGGACCGCCTGCCTGAGACGCGTGCGTCGGGGTCGGATCGCAGGTATGCGGATGGGGACTCCGGGGGTGAGCCGGCTGCCGGGCCGGGCGTCTCGCTTGCTCGACGCGCTGCAAGCGGTATACCACGGCCCCGGGGCTGCCGCGAGTCGGAGCCGGGACAGCGGCGGCTCCCAGGACGGGAGCGGTGGCCTGCTCGCCGCCGGGCTACCCGGCCGCTTCCAGCGCCATCTCGCCGAACCGTTCGTAGAGGCGCACCATCGCCATCGTGTCCGTCCCGCAGTACGCCCGCAGGTCGGCGAAGAGCCGCTCACGCTCCTCCCCTGCGATCTCGCCGCGAGCGGCCGCCTCGTACCGCAGCATCGCCGCGTCCCCGTCGCGGATCGCCAGGCCATCGTAGGACAGGTCGTCCACCAGCGCCGGCAGCACGTACTTGATCGACGTGGAGCCGTGGAAGTCCGGGTGGCGCACGTGGTCGGCCACCACGTCGTGCAAGTCGAACAGGCGCCGCCGGATCCCCCCGATGCGCTCCGCGTGTTCCGGGAGATCGCGGGCGAGCGCCGAGAGGACGGTGTTCTCGAAGCCGGTGTAGACGACGACGCTGCCTTTGCCGTCGACGGCCTGAAGCAGCGCGCGGACGAACGCCGGACGCGGGTCCCCCTCGGCGCCGTGGAGGAACTCGCGGTGCTCGAGGCTGCCGTCGGAGCGCATGACGTGGTCCGAGAACTGGAAGGGCAGCTGCTGATGCGGCCGCGTGCCGGGGTACAGCGGCAGCGCCGGCTTGAACGTCTCGAAGTCCAGGAAGTGGACCGGGGAGGTGAGTCTGACGAGCGTCTTCCCGATGTCGCCCTTCACCAGGAGCCTGCCGGCCTGGATCACCTGGCAGACCTCGCGCTGCTTGGCCGTCAGCCCCGGGTGCGCCGGCGGCACGTCGAGGATGCACTCGATGCCGTCGTCCAGCAGCGCGTCCAACACCTCCGAGGAGATCCGTGGGATCTCGGTCACGGGGAACTCGGGCAGGAAGGCGTGGCAGTGCCCCATGAACGCGCAGTCGTACGGCTTCCCGCAGTGCTTGCCGATGCGGACATCCGGACACTCGCCCGCGAGCAGGGCGAGCATGCGTCGAACTTCGCCGGGTACGCACGGAAGGTAAGCGCGGACGGGGTCGGTGAGATCGGCGAGAGCGAAGAGTCGCTCCAGATCGTACTCGCCTCCCTCGTAGACGTAGGTGTTGTCCAGGTGCATCACGTACACACGCCCCAGCCGCAGCCCGGCGCCCTCGACGACGTAGGCCTGGACGGCGGCATCGGTCAGGTGCTCCGGCTTGCAGCTGGTGGAGGACTTCACCTCCACGAGGTCCCACGCTTCGCCGCGCCGCACGAGCACGTCGGCGCGGACGAAGACACCGTCGTGCTCGAGCGCGGCCTCGTAGATCGCGTCCACCCCTTCGGCCAACAGCCGCCTGGTCGTCTCCAGCGCCTGGGCGCCGTACCGGTGGTCCTCGGCCACGAGGACGCCTCCGGGGAAACGCTTCCGCGCGAGCTCGCCGATGCGGTGCCCGTCGGCGAAGATCGCCTGCTGCCGCTCGCTCAGCGGGTCGGCCAGCTCCGGCGCGTGCACCTTGAGCCAGAGGCACTTCGGACACTGAAGCCCGCTCTGGAACCGCGACTTGGACAGCCGGTACGTCCGTGCCATGCCAATCACCTCGTTCGAGTCGACGGACGGAGCATACGACGGCGGTCTGACAACGGCGGCCGCGGGACGGCTCGGCCCTGCGCGCCGAGGGCGTCCGGCCCGGTTCGATCTCCGCCGGGAGTGGAACAGCGCACACTCCCGCATGCCGTGCCGCCCGCGCGCCTCCTCATCCGACCGACGAACGGCGCGACGTGAGGGTCGACGAGCGGCGTCAACGGGTGTGCGTCGGATCTCGCGGAGTACGCAGCTCCGGCTTTCGGCGGCGATCAGGTCCCTGAGTCGCCCGGCCGGCGGGCTCTCCGTCCCCGCTCGGAAGGACCTCGCCCCCGCCACGTCCTCGACAGCCGGTCCTGGGCCAGTTCGGGATCGAAGTGCTCGGGGTTCCAGCGCCATCCCATGACGGCGCGAGCCCACTCCGCGCGTTCGCGCCCCCATTCGTCGACCCGCTCGCCCGCGTACGCGGCGAGGATCTGCTCGTAGCCGGGGATGCCCCCACAGTCCTCGGGCGGCCCTGAACGCTCGCCTTCCAGGAGTGCCGGGAGTCGGCCGACGTCCACTTGCTGGACACCTTCGACCTCGATCGTGTGATCCCAGCCGTCCCCGAAGTCGTACAGGTACTCGAAGCGCCTCACTCCCCGCCCGACGACATCCCGCAGCCGCACCTTCCGCTCGTCGCGCGGAGGCGTGCGCAGCGCCTCGACCTCGGCCGGGTCGACGCCCCGGCCGAGCAGCTCCTCACACCAGGCGGGGGCGGGCGGGTCCCACGGCCACTCGGGGTCCGGGACCTCGTAGCGTACCCGGTCGATCTCGAAGCGGTGCAGGTGGCAGTCCTCCCAGCCGAACGCCGCCTGCACCACGCGGTGCACTCCGTTGAGCGTGAAGGAGTCCGGGACGAGGACGCGCCGCCAGATGCGCGGCTCGAACGGCTCGAGGGTCATCAGCAGGCGGACGGCTTCCATTGGCGCATCATCGCACAACCCCGGACGTGGACGTCCCGTTCGGCGGCGGGGGCGCTCTCGGCGGCTCACACCCTCCTACCCCTCGCCCGGATCCGCCGCCATCAGCGCGTGGGTCGCGATCGCGCCCAGCAGCGCGCAGCCGTCGATGGGGAGGTGGTGGGACGCGGAGGCGTCGTAGAGGATGTCGGCCCGCGCCTCGAACTCGTCGTCGGCGCTCCAGAAGGTCAGCGCGAGCGGCATGCGCGGCAGCGCCGGCAGCAGCAGGACGACCTCTCCGGGCAGGTCCAGCGGGCGCGCGCCCAGGGACGCCGCGGCGGAGCGAAGGTCCTCGGCACGCTCCCCGAAGTGCCGCACCAGCGCAGTGCCGGTGTACCCGCGCCAGGCGCTGACGTAGAAGCGGCCTTCAGGTAGTTCGGCGAAGGACACCCAGCGCCCGGTCGGAGGCGTGCCGTCCGAGACCGCGATGTGACGCAGCAGCACGGCGGCGACATGGCCCGGGACGGACCGCCCGTCGTCGGAGAAGACGGCCTCGAAGCCGGGGTGGCCGATACGCACGGGCCGGCCGAGCAGGGGCAGCGCGAAGTGCGCGTCCTCTCCGCCGGTGAAGCCGATCCCGCAGCGCCTCGCCGCCTCGGCCGGGTCGGCCTCGGCCGCCAGCGCCTTGGCCGCGTCCAGTCCCGTGGTCATCTCCTGAGGGTAGGCGCCGGAGCGCGGGATGTGAAGGGCCGCTCGGGCCGGTGCGACAGCCACGGCGGCCCCGAAGCGCGGTCTCGATTCCGCACCACGTGTCTGGCAAGGATGGGAAACGGCATGACCCTCGCTCCGCAGGCGAGGAGAAGGAACCAGCCGGACCGGGAGTGACCTCGACCCGGGAGGACGCGGCCACGGAGCCCCCGGGACGCGCCACCGCGGGTCCCTCGACTCCGGCGCGTCCATGCACATCGTCGACCAGGAGAAGACAATGTCTCACACCCGTCTTCGGCCGTTGACAGCGGCGATGCTGTCCCTGGCGCTGGCGCTGGCGCTCACGCCGGCCGCCGTCGCGCAGCCGGCCTATGCTCCGGTCACGGATCTGGACAGCAGACTGCTGGTTGACGTGGGTTCGTCCTCCGGCGTCGTGCTCGTCACGGCCACCCTGCCGGAGGAGACGAGACTCCCCGCCAAGGTCGCGCTTCCGGTGCCGGCCGGTGCGAAGCTGCTCTGGACCGGCGAGATCGTGGGCGTCGATCCGTCGAAGGACCCGCAGCGGCAGTACACCGTCGAGAAAGCCGACGGCTACGACCTCGTCGTGTTCGATCTCTCGGAGAGTCGCGTCGCGCAGGCCGAGTACGAGTCGCCGCCTTCCGCGTCGCCGGGAGGGGCCAAGACGCTGGCTCTGTCCATGGCGGTGCCTTACGAGACGCCGTCCGCATCGCTGTCGCTCCAGGTGCCCGCCGGGGCGCAGGTCAGCACGACCACGGCCGGCCTCGTTCCCGAGCAGCCCGGACCGCAGGGGAGCTACTACACGCTGCGGAAGAGCGGCCTCAAGGGCGGCGAGAAGCTGGAGGCTTCGCTCACCTACACGGGCGGGACGACCGCCTCGCCGGGCGGAACCGCAGGTGGCCTCGGCGGTACCGGCGGCAGCGGCGCACCCGGCCGCACTCAGGGCGGCTCGAGAACGGCGCCGGTCGTCGTGCTGCTGATCTTCGCCGGCCTCGCCGGAGTCGCCGCGTACGCCATCATGGCCAAGGCGCGCGGGAGGGTCGGGGACCGCGAAGCAGACGACGGCGCCCAGGCCGTTCCCTCGAGGCGTCGCCCTGCAGTCGTCACCGCGGACAGCGAGGAGGACGACGGCTACTTCGACGACGAGCCTCGCGCCGAGGAGACCCCCGCGGAGACGCCGAAGCCGGCGCGCAAGGCGGCATCCTCGGCAGGCTCGACCCGGAAGCGTGCCGCCGGCGGCGGCAAGAAGGCTGGGGTTTGATCCCGAAGCTGTCGTAGTGTAGGGACCTGCGGTGGTGCGCCCGGTTCACCCCCGGACGCCTCTCGCACGTGGTAGATTCTGGGGGTAGGGCGATTCCGTCCCGAGGATCGGAGGGGTCATGAGGATCCGCGCCCGGGCGCTTCCAGCGCTGATGTCCGCCTGCCTGCTCGCGCTCGCCTGGTTGCCGCCGACGGCCGCAGCCTGGCCGCCCACCTTCGCGCCCGATGCGTACGAGTCCCCCGGCGACGACACCCCGGCGTCGGCTCGCGACATCACGTACGCGATCGCAGCGGCCGGCAAGGACCCGTACACAGAGGCGCACACCTTCGACGCCGCGACGTCCGGCGGGGTGTGTGACGAGGACTGGTTCCGCTTCTCGGTGGGGGCGGCCGACGCCGACGCCGGTATCGTCTACCTCTTCGAGGCGGTCGCCAACGACGACCGCGACGTGAACCCCGTCATCGAGATCTACGGCCCGGGTCTCTCCTTCACGCCGAACCCCGGCAACACGCTGCCGGTGCTGACCCTCGACAGCGCATCTGTCGCCGGAGCCATCCGTGGGCCCTGGTGGGAGCATCTGGGAGCGAGTCTCACCTTCAGGCCGACCGCGGCGGGTACCTACTTCCTCCGCGTCCGCCCCTACGGCGACAGCGTCAGCGGCGGCTACTACGACAACGCCGGCAGGTACACGTTCCGCGCGAAGGTCGGCGACTTCACGCGCGTCTACGGGCCGGACCGCGTCCGCACGTCGGTGCGCATCAGCGAGGAGCGCTTCGCCGACATCACGCTACGCGGCGGCATGGGGTACTTCAACCTCAGAACCGCGATCGTGGCGAACGGCTACAACTTCCCGGACGCACTCGCCGGCGCATCGCTGGCCGGCGTCTGCCAGGGACCGATCCTGCTCACGAAGAAGGACTCGCTGCCCGGTGAGACGCGCGCGGAGCTCGTCCGGCTCGACCCGGACCGCGTCTACGTGCTGGGTGGCCCGCCCGCCGTGAGCGACGCCGTCGTGCAGCAGATACGCGACGCGTTCCCCAGCTGGGCGCCCGTCACGGTGGAGCGGATCGCGGGACGGGACAGGATCGCGACCGCCGACAGGATCGCCCGCAAGACCAGACAGCTCGTCACCACGGCGTCGCCGCCGTGGCCCGGGACGCCGTTCCGCCGCTTCGCGTTCCTGGCGAACGGCTACAACTACCCCGACGCGCTGGCGGCGTCGTCGATGTCGGCGGGCAACTTCGCGCCGATACTGCTCACCCGGCAGGACAGGCTCGATCCCCGTGTGCTCGACTGCATCCGCGACTTGGGCATCACCGACGTCGCGATCGTCGGCGGCCCTTCGGTCGTCTCGGCCGACATCCAGACGCGCCTGAGAGCCGAGCTCGGCTCGGCTCACGTCATCAGGCTCGCCGGAGCGGATCGGTACCAGACCGCCAAGGTCTTCGCGACGTGGGCGGCCGGGCTCCCGGCCGACACCGCTTCCGTCGGGACGCCCGGGCGTCCCGACGCGCTCACGCGCAGCGAGCGCGAGACGATCGCGGTCTGCCGCGGCGACGACTTCCCGGACGCCCTCTCGGCGGCCCCGTTCTGCAGCCAGGGCTGGTTCTCTCGGCCGAAGCCGATACTGCTCACGCCGTCGAAGTCGACCTCGCCGTGGCTCTACGACACCGAGGGCAGGTTGCCCTCCGCCCAGCGCTCCTTCCTGGAGGAGGTATGGGCGGTGACCGGGACGCCCACGATCGGCCGTTCCTACATCTTCGGAGGTCCACCGGCCGTGTCGAACTGGACGTTCTGGCAGCTCGACGTGCAGAGCTAGCGGGGCGCGCGAAGATCGAGACGAGATGTCCCGAGGTAGAGCGCTGCGCCGAGGACCGGCGCCGAGGACCGGCTACCCCCGCACCCCCACGGCGATCTCCTCGGCGATCGCGGGCCAGGCCTGCACGAGCCCCTCGTTCGAGTGCTGGGCGAGGTCGCCTATGCGTACGCGGCTGCCCTCGGCCTCCAGACCCTCGTCGAGGTCACGCAACGCACGGCGCAGCCGCGAGGACGCGATGAACGCCGAGAGCTCCTCGCGCGCGAGCGCGCCGGCCTCGCGCGTGAGCGCAGCGTAGGCGGGCAGGAACGTCGCCCAGTCCACGTACGGCACCCGGTCCTCCTCGGGCAACCGCAAGCGCTCCGTGAGCGAGTAGTCGAGCTGCCGCCCTCCGGCTCGGCGGACCTCGGCGAAGCCCGCCCGCTCCAGGTCCGAGAGGTACTCCGCGACGATGCGCTGGCTGTAACCGGAGCGCGCGTGGATGAGCCGTCCGTGCGCCTGCTCGTGCGTCCACAGGTACGTGAGCACCTCCGCGCGCGCCCCTATGCCGACCAGCGCGCGCGCCCGGAAGCGCAGCAGCGCGGGCGAGCGCACGGGCAGGGGGGCGGTCATGCCTCTCAGCGTGAGCGGCGCGCGCAGGAAGCCGTGGCGGGCGAAGAGCTCGTCTGGCTCCTCCGGCGGCGCCTGCGGCTCCCCGTCGGCGCCGAGGAAGAGCGCCTGCGGCTCCCAGGGCTCATCGGCCTCCTCGGCGATCCAGGTCTCGGCGAGAGCGGTCCACTTGGGGTCGGCCAGGCGCGAGTCGAGCATCTCGGCGACGGCGGCGGCGAGGCGCCGGACGGCGATCGGCGAGACGCGCACGAAGCGGCGCAGGCGCGAGATGTCGATGGCCGGCCCGTGCTCCACCAGCCAGTCGAGCACCCCGTCGAAGAGCCGCGGGTCCCGCCTGCCGACCTCGAGCGAGAAGACGAGCAGCGCCTCGGGGTCGATGACGCCGGCCTCCCAGCGCTGTCCGCCGCCGCTGCGAGCGGACACGCCGAGCTCGCCCCACTGCCGCCGGCACGACAGCAGCGCCGCCTCGAGCAGCGTCTTCCGCGACTGGACGAGCGGCCGCAGGGGCATGCGCGGGCTCCCTCGTGCGTTCGGGGTGCGGGCCGGGGTTGCGGTGCGCGCACACGCGTGCGGCACCTCTAGGAGTCAGAGTGCATCACTGCTAGGCGTCGGTCAATGCGGCTGCCACCGCCCTCCCGCCCTTCCCGGGTAGGAACCGTCCGCCTGTACCCGCACGAGAGGTCCGCGCCTTGGTCTCGGTCGGCGCGCGCAGCATGCTGCAGGAGAAGACGCGCTTCGCGATCACCAGCGGGGGCGTGGCGCTGGCCGTCATGCTCGTGCTGGTGCTCAACGGCATGTACCACGGCATCAACGACCGCCTGACGTCGTACGTGCGCAACAGCCCCGGCGATCTCATCGTCTCCCAACCCGGCACCCGCAACTTCATCGGCGCGCGCTCCAGCCTGCCCGAGCGCCTGCAGGGCGTGGCCGAGGACGCCGAGGGCGTCTCGCGCGTCGCCCCGATCGTCGCCCAGTACGTCACGATCGCCCCGACCGGCCGCTCCGAGTTCTCGCTGCTCGTCGGGTACGACGCGGACCGCGGCGGCGGGCCGTGGCGGATGGTGGAGGGCCGGGAGCCGCGCGAGACCGACGAGGTGGTCGCCGACGCGACGATCGCCGAGCTGCAGGGGCTGCGCGTCGGGGACGAGCTGGAGGTCCTCGGCCGGGACCTGCGGATCGTCGGCCTCTCCGAGGACACCTACACCTGGCTGGCCGGCATGCTGTTCGTGACCTACGACGGCGCCGCCGAGCTCGTGACGGCTGACGGCGACCCGTCGTTCCTGCTGGTCACGCTGGAGGAAGGGCGGGAAGCCGGACCCGTGATCGACGACCTCGAGCGCCGTCTCGGAGGCGACGCCGCGGTCTCCTCACGGCAGCTGATCGCCGCGAACGATCGCGAGCTCTACGGCCGCTTCGTCAACCGCACGCTGGGCTTCATGGCGCTGGTGGGCTTCCTCATCGGCACGACGGTCGTCGGCATCGCGATGTACAACGCCACCGCGGAGCGCCGCCGCGAGTACGGCACGCTCAAGGCGATCGGCATCCCCAACCCGCGACTCTTCGGCGTGGTGCTGGTCCAGGCGCTGGTCGCGGCGTCCGTCGGGTTCGTCGTCGGCGTAGGACTCGCGCTGGCCGCCGGCGAGGTCATCGCGTGGATCAACCCGCGCTTCCTCGTGCTCGTGGACGCGCCCGCACTCGTCCGCACGGGTGCGGCCACGCTGGCGATGGGCGCCCTGGCGACGTTCATTCCATCGTGGCTGGTCGCCCGCATAGACCCCGCGATCGCGTTCCGGCGGGGGGTGTGACGCCGGTGCTCGTCCGCCTCGCCCTGCGCAACCTCTTCCAGAGCCCCCCGCGGCTGCTCATCGGCGTCGGCGGTATCGGCCTGGCCGCGCTGCTCATACTGACCATCGAGGGGATCTATGCCGGAGCCACGCGCCAGGCGACGACGTACATGGACAACACCGGGTTCGACCTGGTCGTCTCGCAGGAGGGCGTCCGCAGCTTCCACATGTCCAGCTCACAGTTCCCCGCTGCCTACGTCGAGCTGATCCGCGCGACGGAGGGGGTGGCCGAAGCCGACCCGATCCTGTACGAGACCACCTTCCTCATCGCCGACGACGAGCGCTCCATCGCCTACCTCATCGGCTACCGCCGTGGCGACAACGGCGGCCCCTGGGCCCGTGCCGAAGGCGACGAGCACCCCGCGCCCGGCGAGATCCTGATCGACGAGCAGCTCGCACGCGACGTCGGCGTGGGGATCGGCGACGAGGTGACCGCAGCCGGCACGACCTTCCGCATCGGCGGGCTCTCGCGCGGGGCCGTGACCGTGCTCAACTCGATCGCGTTCGTGCGCTTCGCCGACCTCGAGCAGGCCCGGGGCCTGCAGGACAGGGTCAGCTTCGTGCTCGTCGACCTCGAGAGCGGCGCGGACGCCGAGGAGGTCGCCGACGCGCTGCGCCGTCAGCTCGACGGCGTCACCGTGCAGACCCGCTCGCGCTTCGCCGCCGAGGAGCGGCAGGTCGTCGCGGACGTGAGCATCGACCTGATGCGCATGATGGTGAGCGTGGCGCTGCTCATCGGCCTTGCCGTGACGGGTCTGACCGCATACACCGCCACTCTGTCGAAGCTCCCCGAGTACGGGCTTCTGAAGGCCGTCGGCGCCCCGAGCCGCTCGCTCTTCGGCACGGTGCTCGCCCAGACGGCCATCGCCGCCGCCCTGGGTGCCGGACTCGGCCTGGCGGGAGCGGCTGTCGTGCAGTACGCGTTGCGGGAGACCGCGTCGGGTATCCCCATGGCGCTGGAGGCGGGCACCGTCGCGCGCGTGCTGGCGGCGGCGGCAGGGGTCGCGCTGGCCGCGGCGGTCGTCCCGATCGCGAGGGTGGCGGCGATCGACCCGGCGGAGGTGTTCAGGCGGTGAGCGGGGCTGCGGCGGGCGGCGCGGGGGGCGGCGGGCGCGTGGCGGGCGGCGCGGGCGTCAAGCTGCGCGTGGAGGGCGTCGCGAAGGCGTTCGGCAGCGGGCACGCCCGAGTCGAGGCGCTGCGCGGCGTCGACGTGGACGTGCGCGCAGGCGAGATGGTGCTCGTGATGGGGCCCTCGGGCAGCGGCAAGACCACGCTGCTGTCGATCATGGGCGCGCTGCTGCACCCCGACGCCGGCCGCGTGGTGGTCGGCGAGTCCGACGTCACCGCTCTCTCCGAGCGCAAGCTCCCGGCGGTGCGCATCCGCCACCTGGGCTTCGTCTTCCAGGACTTCAACCTGCTCTCGGCACTCACCGCGCGCGAGAACGTGGAGGCGGTCCTGGGCTTCGCGCGCGTCCCGCGCCGGGAGGCCAAGCGCCGAGCCGAGGAACTCCTGCGCGAGCTCGGGCTCGGAGAGCGCCTCGCCTTCCTGCCCGAGCAGCTCTCCGGCGGCGAGAAGCAGCGCGTGGCCATCGCCCGCGCGCTGGCCAACGGACCCGAGGTGCTGCTGTGCGACGAGCCCACGGCGAACCTGGATTCGCGCGCGGGCCGCGACGTCGTCGAGCGGCTGCGCGGCGCGGCGGACCGGCACGGAGCGAGCGTGGTCATCGTGAGCCACGACCAGCGCATCCGCGAGCTCGCCGACCGCGTGCTGTGGCTGGAGGACGGGCGGCTGGCCCGGCCGCTCGACGGGCAGGTGGAGACCGTTTGCGGCGCGCCGGAGGAGCGGTGAGGCCATGCCCCTCGTACCTCGGGTGAACCCTGGGTAAAGACTCCTCCTCGGCGGAAGGAGGATCGGTGATCACGGATCAGGCGCGGCAGCGGGAGCGCGGCGTGGATGCCCCGTGGTCACGGGACACGGTGCTCGAGGCGACCGTGAGCAGCGCCGTCGAGTCGCGCCTCGCGCTGGCGCTGCGTGACCGGCGCTACCCGAGGATGTGCAGGATGCTCGAGCTGTGGGACGGGCACGACGACGAGATCGTGCTGGACTACGGCTGCGGCTCGGGCGCCGACATCACCGGGCTGCTCCTGCACTCCAAGGTGCGGCTCGCGATCGGCGCGGAGGCCGGTGACGCGGCGCTGCGGCTCGCCCGCGAACGGCTCGCGGTCCACCCCTCGCTCGGGGAGCGTGCACTGCTGTGGGAGCTCGCCCCCGGCTCACCGGGACTGCCGATCCGCGAGGGGGCGTTCCATTTCATCCTCGCCAACGGCGCGCTCGCGCGCACGAACGACCCGCTCGCGGTCCTGCGCGAGTTCCGGCGCCTGCTCGCGCCCGGCGGCCGCGCGAACGTGATGGTCTACAACCGCGAAAGCGTCTGGCTACACCTGCGCGTCGCCTACGAGCGCCCGCTTGCCGACGACCGTCCGCCGCCTCGTTGCCTCGAGGCCGCCTTCGCCGAGGACGGCCGCTCCCATGGCGGAGGCGACGTACGGCTGTGGCGTCCGAAGGACTTCCTCGGCCTGGCGCGGAAGGCGGGTCTCGTCGGAGAGTTCGTGGGCGGGTACTTCTCGCGCCCCGAGGTCGCGTGTGTGAAGCGCTCGCTGAGCGATGCGGCGGACTGCCCCGTCCTGCCGCGCGAGAGCCGCAGGTTCCTCGAGCGCCTCACGCTCGACTCGAAGGGGCTGCCGTTGCACGACGGGCGCTACGCCGGTCTCGGCGGCGTGTTCCGGCTGCGGCGGTCGTGAGGGACGCTGCGGCCCGCGACCAAGGCGCGTTCGTGGACACCGCCCGCAGGGCGCCCTTCGTCCCCGCCCTCGCCGGCACCCGACCGGCGCGTGCCTCGGCGCTCGGGTCGGCCCCTGCCAGCGCCCACCTCGTCAAGCGTGTCATGCTCCCGCAACCCCTTCCCTGACCGGCCCTCTCGCCGGTCGTGATGCGTCCGCCGGCGCGCAACGCGTTCCGACGCTTCGATAGGAGAACGCCGGGAGGCCGCGGAACTGACGGTCTCTACGTCGGGAAGGGAACTCTCGGCCCCGGGGGGGAAGAACCGCGTGAAGGATCGCCGTCCACCTGGAGGCGTACACGCGATGCCACCGCTGTTCGAGCGCATCGAGTCCGTCGGGCTCGCCCACTTCTCGTACGTGCTGGCAGCGGACGGCGAGGCCGTCGTGATCGACCCTCGCCGCGACGTCGACGCGTACGTTGAGCTCACCGCCCGTCACGGCATGCGCGTCGCGCACGTGCTCGAGACGCATCGGCACGAGGACTTCGTGCTCGGCAGCGTGGAGCTCGCCGAACGCACGGGCGCGCGAATCTGGCACGCCGACGCGGGGGAGACCTACCGTTACGGCGAGGCGGTCGAACCGAGACAGCGTTGGCGGATCGGCGACCGGACGCTGGAGGCGCTGCCCACCCCGGGGCACACGGCCGGGCACGTCGCGTACGTGCTGCGCGAGGCCGGGGGCACGCCCGAGATGCTCTTCTCAGGAGACGCTCTGATGGCCGGCGAGCTCGGGCGCACCGACCTGGCGGGCGACGAGAGAGCCGAGGAGGCCGCCGAGCAGCTGCACCAGTCCCTGCAGCGCGTCATCCTGCCGCTGGGGGACGGCGTCCTTCTCTGCCCCGCGCACGGCGGGGGCTCGGCGTGCGGCGCGGCTATCGCCGACCGTCCATGGACGACGCTCGGGCTGGAGTGGCGCCTCAGCCCGAAGCTCTCGCTGAGGCGCGACGAGTTCGTCGTTCTGCATGCCGAGCAGTCCCGAGCGCTGCCGGTGCCGCCGTACTTCGCACGGATGCGCGAGGCTAACCTCGATCCGCCGCGTATGCCGCGCCCGGCGGAGCCCGAGCCGCTCTCCCCCGCCGAGTTCGCCGCCCGGGCCGAGGATGGCGCGCTGGTCCTCGACACGCGATCGAAGGACTGCTTCGCAGCCGCCCACGTCCCCCGCTCGCTCTTCATCCAGCTCGACGAGATCGGCGCATGGGCGGGCTGGATGCTCGACGCCGACAGCCCGCTGCTGCTCGTGACGGAGGGCGCCGACGCCTCCGAGGCGGTCCGGCAACTCGTCCGCCTCGGCTTCGACCGCATCGCCGGCGTTCTCGACGGGGGCGGCATGATGCGCTGGCTCACCTCGGGTCATCCCGGCAGCGAGTACGGCACGCCGGATGCCCGCGAGCTGTTCTACTGGCTCTCCGGTTCCGCCGAGGAGGCCGAACGCGTGCTCGGCGACGGCGGCTGCGGCCGGGGCGGGTGCGGTTGCGGACACGGACACGCCGGCGCCGGGGTCCACGTGCTGGACGTACGCAGGACGGCCGAGCTGGAGCAGTCCGGAGTGATCGGCGGAGCGCAACACATCCCCTTGCACGAGTTGCGGGCACGCATCGGCGAGGTCCCTCGGGACCGGCCCGTCACGGTCGTGTGCAGCACGGGCGTGCGCTCCATGACCGGCGCGAGCCTCCTCGAGCGGGCGGGGCGCTGCGAGCTAGACGTGATGCTGGGCGGCATGACGGCCTGGCGAGCGCTGGATCTGCCCGTCGAGCGACCGGCAGCGGCTGCACGAGCCTGAGATGACGCGCCGCACGCCGTAGAACCGGGGAATGAAGTCCCCAGCTTCACGACCGAAGCCCGGGGGGGAGGAACGCCATGCCCGAGTTCGAGCTTACGGCGATCGACCTGGTGATCGCTGTCGCGTACGTCGGGGTGATCATCGGTATCGGCCTATGGGTCGGCCGCGGCAAGGAGAACTCGGAAGGCTACTTCCTTGCGGGGCGCGGCATGATCTGGCCCCTGGTGGGCTTCTCGCTGATGGCCGCGAACTTCTCCGGCACGCACTACATCGGGCTCGCCGGCGCGGGCTACGAGGACGGCGTCGCGGTGTGGAACTACGAGTGGATGGCCACGCTCGTCCTCGTGGTGTTCGCCCTGTTCATCATGCCGTTCTACCTGCGTTCCAAGGTCGACACGATGCCGCAGTTCCTCGAGGAGCGCTACGACCGGCGGTCGCGCTACGTCTTCTCGGCGTTCACGATCTTCACCGCGATGTTCATCGACGCAGCCGGAGCGCTGTTCGCCGGCGGGATCACCCTGCAGCTGCTCTTCCCGGACATCCCGCTGTACCTGTTGATATGGGTCATCGCGATCTTCGGCGGGATATACGTGATCGCCGGGGGGCTGCAGGCCGTCATGATCACCGACACGATCGACGGCGTGCTGTTGCTTCTCGCAGGAGGCTTGTTCTTCTTCCTGCTGATGGGCGAGCTGGGCTGGTCGCTCTCGACGTTGCGGGAGATCGCCCCGGAGAACGGCCTCTCCGTCGTCAACCCGCCCGGCGACGCCTTCCTGCCGTGGCCTGGTGTCTTCACGGGGGTGCTGTTCCTGGGCTTCTACTACTGGACGACCAACCATGTCGTGGTGCAGAAGGTGCTCGCCGCCAAGGACCTCAACCACGGCCGATGGGGCGCGCTGTTCGCCGGCTTCACCCAGCTGTGGTTCCTGCCGCTGCTCATCATGCCCGGCCTCATGGGCCGGGCGCTGTACCCGGGCCTGGAGGACCCCGACCAGATCTGGCCGGCGCTGGCGTTCGACTTCCTGCCCGTGGGGCTGCGCGGTCTGATCCTCGCCGCTCTCGTGGTCGCGCTGATGTCGACGCTGGACTCCGTGCTGAACGGCGCCGGCTCGCTGGTGATCAACGACTTCGTGAGGACGCGGAAGCGCGACTTCTCCGACGCCCAGCTGCTCGCCATGTCGCGGATCGCGGTCGGCGTCTTCATGGTGGTCGCCGCGCTGTGGGCGCCGCAGATCAGGAACTTCCCCACGATCGTGGAGTACTTCCAGTCGTTCCTCGGACACATCACGATGCCGGTCGTCGTGGTGTTCCTCGGCGGCCTGCTGTGGAAGCGCGCGACCCGGCAGGCGGCCTTCTACACGCTGCTGATAGGGATACCGACAGGTATCGTGAAGTTCGCCACCGGCGAGTTCATGGAGCTCTTCGACGTGCAGTTCCTCTACGGCACCGGCATCATGCTGGCGTTCAGCGCGGTGCTGTTCGTGGTCGTGTCGCTGCTGACCGAAGCGCCCACCGAGGAGGCGGTCCGCGAGTACCTCTGGACGCGCGACACGTGGCGCCGCGAGTCCGAGGACCTCGCCGGGACGCCCTGGTACCTGAACTACCGCTACATCGCCGCGGCGCTGGTGCTGTTCACGGCCGCGGTGGTGCTGCCGTTCCTGTAGCGTTGACCACACGCGGCCCCGGGGACCGCGCCCGCGCGGATCGCGCCGGGAGCGGCCCGGCGGCGCCGGCGGACCGGCGCCCGACCTGTGCTACCGTATGCAACCTGTCCCCCGCCGTATGCAGATACCGGAAGGTCGTCCGCCGCCATGGCCGCCCGCCGCAACCTGTACCGCATCGTCCTCGCGCGCTTCCTCGCGCGAGCCGGCAGCGAGGCCGCGTTCTTCGTCGGGGTGTGGGGCAAGGCCGCCTTCGAACTCGGCGCGACCCGGCTTCGTGCTCGGCGCGCTCGCGCTCGCGCGCCTGCCCGAGCGCCGGGTCACGGCGGCCTCGCTCGGCGCGGCGGTGGTGGCGGTGGCGGGCAGCGGGATGGCGTACGTGGCGACGCCGGACCTGCGTATCGTCGCTCTGAGCGCCGTCGCCCTGGGAGCCACCGCCGGGTTCTTCGTCCCGCTGCAGCGCACGCTCATACACCGCGACACACCGAAGCCCGCGGTAGGGAGGGTCATCGGGACGTCCGAGATGCTGAGCCGCGGGTCCGAGTTGCTGCCTCTGGCGTTCGCGCCCGCGGCGGCGGCCGCCTTCGGGGTCCAGCAGACGCTCCTCGGCGGGCTGACGATCGTGCTCGTGGTCGCGCTGGCCTCGCTGCCCGCGGCGGTGCGGATCGACCGGGGCGGGCACCTGCGTCCCGTGCCGCCTCAGCCCACCCACGTCGCGACCGACGAGCCGATCTCTCCCCCGATGCCGTAGCGGTCGCGCGGGCGAGGCCGCCGCACGCTCACGGCACGTGGGCGCTCCGGCCCCGCTACGTCTCGTCCCGCTCGACGACGAACACCACCGGGTTCTCGGCGTCCGGGCAGCACAGCCGCGCCCGAGGCCCGCCGCTCCACGGGAAGACGCCCCCGAAGCGCAGCGTCATCACGAACGGATGGACGGTGTGGAACGCCGAGGCGCACATCCCCTCGGGCACCGTGCCGTCGACCACCTCCCACACCCGGCCCACCTCGATGCCGGCGGGGCAGCGGCCGCCGCCCATGATCTCGACGACCTCGACGCGCACCCTGTGTCCGACGGGCTCCAAGACGGCCCCTCCTCGTCCTCGGGAGGATAGCGGGCAGCGGACCTCCCCGCTCCTGCTACCCCAGCTTCCGCCTGAGCACCTCGTTGACGACCTTCGGGTTGGCCTGGCCGCGGGTCTCCTTCATCACCTGCCCGACGAAGAAGCCCAGCAGCCCGGCCTTGCCGCTCCGGTAGCTCGCCACCTCGTCGGGGTTCGCCGCCAGCACGCGCTCCACGACCGACTCGACCTCGCCCGCGTCGGAGAGCTGCTTCATCCCGCGCATCTCGACGATCGCTCCGGGCGCGTCTCCGGTCTCGGCCATCTCGCCGAAGACCTCCTTGGCCTGCGCACCCGAGATCGTGCCGTCCTCCACCAGCGCTACGATCTCGGCGACCATGGAGGGCACGACGTTGGACTGCCGTACTCCTATGCCGGCGGCGTTGAGACGCGCGGAGAGCTCCCCGAGCATCCAGTTCGCGACGGGCTTGGCTCGCTCGACGCCGGAGATCGTGACCGCAGCCTCGTAGAATTCCGCCATGTCCAGGTCGCTCGTCAGCACGGTCGCGTCATGGTCGGGCAATCCGAAGGTCGTGACGAACCGTGCCTTCTTCGCGTCCGGCAGCTCGGGGAGGCGCTCGCGGACGCGGTCCACGTAGGCGTCGTCGAAGGTGAACGGGACCATGTCCGGCTCCGGGAAGTACCGGTAGTCGTGCGCCTCCTCCTTGGAGCGCAGAGCCGAGGTGACCTTGGCGCCCGCGTCCCAGTGGCGCGTCTCCTGCACCACTCGCCCGCCATCCTCCAGCACGTCGGCCTGACGCACGACCTCGTATGCGAGGGCGTCATGCAGCGCCTTGAACGAGTTCATGTTCTTGACCTCGGACTTGGTGCCGAACTCGGTCGTGCCCTTCGCGCGCACCGAGACGTTGGCGTCGACGCGCAGCGAGCCCTCCTCCATGTTCACGTCCGAGATGCCCAGCGTGAGGAAGACCTGCCGCAGCTTGGCGGCGAAACGGCGGGCCTCCTCGGGATGACGGATGTCCGGCTCGGTCACGAGCTCCATCAGCGGCGTTCCCGCCCGGTTGAAGTCCACGAGCGACTTCGTCGCGCCGGCGATACGTCCCTCGGCGCCGCCGACGTGCACCATCTTGCCGGTGTCCTCCTCCAGGTGGATGCGGGTGACGCCGACCCGGCGGACGTAGCCCACGCCGTCGGCCTCGACCTCCACGTCCAAGTGGCCGCCGATGCAGAACGGCAGGTCGTACTGGGAGATCTGGTAGTCCTTGGGCATGTCCGGATAGAAGTAGTTCTTGCGGTGGAACCGGCTGAAGCGGCTGATCTCGCCGTCCAGCGCGAGCCCGGCGAGCACGGTCGCCTCCACCGCGGCCTCGTTCGGCACGGGCAGCGCGCCGGGCAGGCCGAGGCACACCGGACAGACCCGGGTGTTCGGCTCCCCTCCGAAGGCCACCGGACAGCCGCAGAACATCTTGCTTGCGAGCGTGGTGAGCTCGGTGTGGATCTCCAGCCCGATGACCGGCTCCCAGCGCCCGAGCACGTCGGCGAGTCGGTCCCTACCCACCCGTACCACCTCCCTGCCCCTCACTGGGAGGCGGCTCCGGATGGTAGTCGCGCTCGGGCTCCTCGAAGGGCGCAGGCGGCACGATGACCGAGCCGGTGACGGGCAGCAGACTGGAATCCAGCGGCTCGCCGATCCGCTCCAGATCGCGGATGAGCGGCGGCGTGGTATCGAAGCCGAGCGCCTGCTCGAACGCGTACGCCGCGCGGAGGATGGTCGCCTCGGCGAAGTGCGTCCCGATGAGCTGCAACCCGACCGGAAGCCCCCCGGCGAGCCCGCACGGGACCGAGACGGCGCAGATGCCGGCGAGGTTCACCGGGATCGTGAAGATGTCGGACAGGTACATCTGCAGCGGGTCGTCGGTCTTCTCGCCGAGGCGGAAGGCCGTCGTGGGCGAGGTGGGCGTCAGGAGCACGTCGAACTCCCCGAACGCGAGATCGAAGTCGCGCATGATGAGCGTACGCGCCTTCTGCGCCTGGCCGTAGTACGCCTCGTAGTAGCCCGCAGAGAGCGCGTACGTGCCCAACATGATGCGCCGCACGGACTCCGGTCCGAAGCCCTCCGCGCGGGTCCGCATGTACATGTCGAGCACGTCCTCGGCGTCGGGCACGCGATACCCGTAGCGCACGCCGTCGAAGCGGGCGAGATTGGAGGAGGCCTCGGCCGGCGCGATGATGTAGTAGGCCGACAACCCGTGCTCGGTCGAGGGCAGCGTCGTCTCGCCCACGTCCGCCCCGAGGTCGGCGAACGTGTCCGCCGCGCGCCTGACCGAGTCCCGCACCTCGGGGGAGAGACCCTCGGCCTCCAGCAGGTCCGAGACGAGCCCGACCCGCATCCCGCCCACGCCGTCCCGCAGGCCGGCCGTGAAGTCCTCGGCCGGGCGGTCGACGCTGGTGGCATCCATCGGATCGTGGCCGCAGATAGCGTTCAGGGCCAGCGCGCACTCCTCGACGGTCTTGGAGAACGGGCCGATCTGGTCCAGCGAGCTCGCGAAGGCGACCAGCCCGTAGCGGCTCACGCGGCCGTAGGTCGGCTTCATCGCGACCGTCCCGGTGAGCGACCCGGGCTGCCGGATCGAGCCGCCCGTGTCGCTGCCCAGCGAGAGCACCACCTCGCCCGCGCTCACGGCCGCCGCGCTCCCCCCCGAGGACCCCCCGGGGACGCGGTCGAGGTCCCAGGGGTTGCGCGTCGGGCCGAAGGCGGAGTTCTCGGTGGAGGAGCCGAACGCGAACTCGTCCATGTTGCACTTGCCGACGGGGATGCCCCCCGCCGCGACGAGACGAGCGGCCGCCGTGCAGTCGTACACGCTGCGGTGACCCTCGAGGATGCGCGCCGAGCAGGTCGTCTTGGTCCCGACGAGGTTCATGTTGTCCTTGAGGGCCGCGGGCACGCCGGCCAGCGGGGGCAGGTCGCCGCCCTCGCCGACGATCGCGTCGATGCGACGGGCCGCGTCCGCCGCGAGGTCGCGGGAGAACGAGTTGAACGCGTGGACCTGCTCTTCGACGTAGGTGATGCGGGTGAAGGCCGCGTCGACCAGGTCGGCTGCACTGAACTCCTTGGCGGCCAGCCCCCGTCGGATCTCGGGCGCGGTGAGCTTGCTCAGGTCCATGCTCACTCGTCACCACCCGGCCCCACGATCCTCGGGATGACGAAGAACCCTTCGTCGTCGGCCTCGGGTGCGTTGAGCAGCGCCCGCTCGCGCGGCAGGCAGGGTCGGACCTCGTCGGGGCGCGTCACGTCCGTCACGTCGATCGCGTGGGCGGTGGGCTCGACCCCGTCCAGCGAGAGCTCCCGGATGCGACTCACGTGGTCGAGGATGCTCGAGAGCTCCCCGGCCAGCGTCGCGACCTGCTCGTCGGTGAGCGCGATCCGCGCCAGCAGCGCGACGTGCCGTACCTCGTCCTCCGAGATCGCCATCTCCGGCATCGCCCCTTCTCCAGCCGCTTCGGGCTCCGGTCCGAGATGTCATCCCTCCGTGGTTGTGCTCTTCCCCCGCAGCCGCCCTCCCTCTGGTCGCAGCGCGCGCTCAGGCCGGGACCTGAAGCGGGCGGGGACCGCGTCAGCGGCTTGCGACGTAGAACGCCGCGGCGACCGCTACGGCATTGTACAGCGAATGCAGCGCGACGGCGGGGATCAGCGTCGGGCGCCGAGCCGCGAGCCACCCGCAGGCCACGCCCAGCACGAACGAGGGAACGAGCAGCCAGGCGGTGAAGTGGTAGACCGAGAAGAGCAGCGCCGAGGCGACGATCGCCGGCCACGGCCCCAGGCGCGAAGATACGGCCCCGAGGATGACGCCACGGAACACCACCTCCTCCACAAGGGGGCCCACGAGCACCACCAGCGCCACCGTCAGCGCGAATCCGGGCAGCCCCGCCCCGAAGACCCGCGAGAGGTCGGCGTTCCAGCGCATCCCCGGCGGGTCGAACCCCAGCCCGTGCGCCAGCGCGGCGTACAGCGTCGCGGCGGCGCGCGTGCCGACCAGCAGCGCCCCGACCAGGCCCGCAGACACGGCGGCCGAGCGCCACGCTCCGCCGCGCCTCAGCCGGAAGGCTTCGCCGAAGGACAGGGCCCGCCGGGCCGCGAGGTGGGCGAGCACCGCGACCTGGGCGGCGTAGAAGACGGCCAGCACGAGCACGCGCAGGAGCACGACCGTCGCCGCGGGCGCCTCGCGGAGCCACTCCGCGTTCAGCAGGATGTCCTTCACCATGAAGCCCGCCGCGACGACGGCGATCACGGCCAGCGCCTCGACGGGGGACCACGGGGCGCCCGCGGGTGCCACGGTTCGGGGGACCGGGGCGCGCGCGGTCGTGTCCGCGGTGCGCGAGGGTCCGGCCCGCGTGGTCGCTACCGCGCTGCCGCGCCCGGCCTCGCGCGCGGGACGCGAAGCCGTGCCGGCGCCCGGCGTGGGCGGCGTGGAGCGGCGTTCCTTGGCCGGCCGAGGCCTCTGCCTGGGCTTCGGACGGCCCCGTCCCGAGGAGGACGGCTCGGGGGTCACTGCGCCGCCCTCGCGCCGTACGCCGCCATCACGGCCACCAGGTTGAACACCGAGTGCGCCGCGATCGGGATCCACAGCGTGCGCGTACGCAGGAACAGCCACGCGAGAGCCACGCCGAGCATGAAGATGGGCACGAGGGTGAAGGCGTTGAAGTGCAGCGCCGCGAAGAGCGCGGCGGAGACGACGAAGGCGGTCGCCTCCGACCGCTTGCGCGCGAGCGCGGTGACGAGCACCCCTCGGAACACGATCTCCTCGGCGACCGGGGCGACGACGGCCGCGAGCGCCACGGTCACCGCCACACCCGCCGGCGTGAACGGCAGGAGCCTGGTGATGTCCACTCCCTCGCCGGGCAGCTCGATGCCGAGCGCCCCCAGCAGCACGACCCAGGCGATGATCGCCAGGCGCGCTGCGAAGGCGACGACCGCGCCCAGTCCCAGCGCCGCCGGTATCGAGACCCGGCGCAGCCCGACCGCCGGCGCCAGAGCCTGCCCGCGGCGCCTCGCCGCGTACCACACCACGCCGACCAGCAGGGCGTAGTTGAGGGCCAGCGCCGATCCCCGCACCAGCTCCGGCGCCGCCTCGGCCGCGTGCCGGACCGCCGGCAGCGCGAGGATGCCGCCCGTGCCCAGCAGCAGCGCGATCGTGAGGAGCACGATGCCGAGCGCCTCGGCCTCCCCCCACGGCACCGAGGCCGGCGGCTCCCCCTCCGCCCGAGGCGCCCCCGGCGGTCCACCGGGCGGGGCGGGTGGAGGAACGGTGGCCACGGGCGGGCCCTCGTCGCGATCCCTCACGTCACCTCGCCCCCTCGGGCCGCTCGCCCGTCTCCAGGATGCGCCGAAGGTCCTCCTCGGCCAGCACCGGGACGCCGAGTTCGAGCGCCTTGTCGTACTTGCTGCCCGGCTCCTCCCCGACGATCACGTAGGACGTCCTGCGCGAGACCGAGGAGGAGACCTTGGCTCCCAGCGCCTTGAGACCCTCGCCCGCCTCCTCGCGCGTGTAGCCCTCGAGCGAGCCGGTGAGCACGAACGTGAGTCCCTCGAGGGTGCGCGGACGCTCCTCGGCGCGCTCGCGGGGCTCCTCGGCGGTGCGGACGCCGCCGGCCTTCAGGCGCTCGATCAGCTCGAGGTTCTCGGGGTTGCGGAAGAACGTGAAGACCGAATCGGCGATCTTGGGGCCGATGCCCTCCACCGCCGCGAGGTCCTCGCGAGACGCGGCCGCGAGCGCATCCAGCGAGCCGAACGCGTCGGCGAGCTGCTCGGCCACGGTGCCGCCGACGTGGCGGATGCCGAGCCCGAAGAGCAGCCGTGCGAGGGGCCGGTGGCGCGAGGCCTCTATCTGCTCGGTGAGCTTGGCCGCGACCGTCTCGCCGAGCAGTCTCGGCTTGCCGGTGGACGTCGTGCCCATCCGGAGCCTCGCGAGGTCCTCGAAGCGGAGCGTGTAGAAGGCCGCGACGTCGTCGAGCTCCCCGGCCTCGATGAGGCGCGACACGATCTCCTCGCCCATCCCGTCGATGTCCATGGCGGCCCTGCCGGCCCAATGCAGGAGCCGCTCGCGACGCTGCGCGGGACAGGCCGCGTTCGTGCAGCGGGTGACCGCCTCGCCCTCGGGCCGCCACGCGGGCCGGCGGCACACCGGGCATTCCGCCGGCATGCTCCACGACCGCTCCGTGCCGTCGCGCAGCCCCTCGACCGGCCCGACCACCTCCGGGATGACGTCGCCGGCCTTGCGCACGACGACCGTGTCGCCGACGAGCAGGCCCTTTCGCGCCACCTCGTCCTCGTTGTGCAGAGTGGCCTTCGTTATGGTCGAGCCGGCGACCAGGACCGGTTCGAGCACGGCGAAGGGCGTCATCGCGCCGGTGCGCCCCACCGAGACCTGGATGTCGAGCAGCTCGGTCGTACGCTCCTCGGGAGGGAACTTGTAGGCGACGGCCCAGCGCGGCGCCTTGGCGGTGAAGCCGAGCGCCTCCTGCACCTCGAAGGAGTCGACCTTGATCACCACGCCGTCGATCTCGTAGGGCAGGTCGTTGCGGCGTTTCTCGGCCTGGACGCAGAACTCGTAGACCTCCTCGGCGGTGTGCAGCACCGCCACGTCGGGGTTCACCCGGAAGCCCGCCTCCGCGAGCCACTGCAGCGCGTCGTGCTGGGTCGCCAGCCCCAGCGGAGCGGGGTCGACGATCTGGTAGACGAACGTGGCCAGGTCGCGCGAGGCGGTGACGGAGGGGTCCTTCTGCCGCACCGCGCCCGCGGCGGCGTTCCGCGGATTGGCGAAGGGCGGCAGCCCGGCCTCTTCCTGCTCCGCGTTCAAGCGCGCGAAGGAACCCTTGGGCATGAAGACCTCGCCGCGCACGTCCACGCGCGCCGGAGGAACGGGGAGCCGCAGCCTCAGCGGCACCGTGCGGATCGTGCGGACGTTGGCGGTGATGTCCTCGCCGGTCGTGCCGTCGCCGCGCGTAGCGGATCGCACCAGCAGCCCGTCCTCGTACGTCAGCGCGATCGCGCTCCCGTCGATCTTCAGCTCGCAGACGTACGCGTGCTTCCACCCGGTAGCGCCTAGCCTGTCCAACTCGCGCTGGATGCGCTCGGTCCACGCGGTGAGCTCCTCGAACGACAAGGCGTTGTCAAGGGAGTACATCCTGCGGACGTGGCGCACGGGTGCGAACTGGGCCGACGGCGGGGGACCGACGCGCTGGGTGGGCGAGTCGGGCGTCACGAGCTCCGGGTAGCGCTCCTCGAGCGTGCGGAGCTCACGCATCAGCGAGTCGTACGCCTCGTCCGAGATCTCGGGGGCGTCCAGCACGTAGTAGCGGTGGTCGTGGTATTCGATCTCGGCGCGCAGCGCGCCTATCCGCTCGGCGGCATCATGGCGGGCACGGGTGTCCACGGACTCGGGCAGCCGGGTCACTCCTCGCCCTTGAGCCTCTGCACGTGGACGTCGTTGACCGACCAGATGACCGCCTCGGCGACGAAGCGGTTGATGCGTTCGGCCTCGTAGATCCAGACGTCGCGCAGCGTCACCTTGAAGTACACGCCCGAGGAACCGTCGTGCGGTTCGACGTCGCACTCGTTGCACAGGTACGCGCGCAGCTCGGTCTCCACGTAGAACGTGAAGAGACGCGACGCGTCCTGGTACTCGTTGTAGAGCTTCAGCCGGCGGTCGGCCTCGTACAGGTCGAGCTCGTCGATGCTGTCCATGTCGCCTTCCCTCATGTCTCGGGCCGCCGGCGCGTCCCCGGCGGCCTCACCCCTTTCCCGTTCCCTGCGCCCCGGCCGAGGGGTCAGCCGACCAGCGACGTGAGATGCACGTTGCCCCACGCCCCGATATGCCCGCCGACGGTCGCGAGCACGCCGAGGACTCCGGTCACGTTCTTCGCGGCCTCCACGGCCGCCTCGATGTCGCCGGGCTCCCGCACGCGGTTCGCGAGCGCGGTGGCGACGGCGTCGGCTAGCGCGCCGTCGCGGGCGAGCACGGTGACCGCATCCGCCGACCCGTAGCTCTCCGAGTGCCCTACGCTGCCCGACGAGGTGCATACCGCCACGGGCTGAAGCCCGCCCGGGACGCGGATGCCGACCTTTCCCGTCACAGGCGAGCGGCCCGCGTGCAGCGCCACCGTCCGGTCCGTCCCTCCGATGAGGTAGATGTCGCCGCCGTTCTCGACGACCACCTCCGGCGAGATCGACGAGAGCCCGCGCGCCACGTACTCGGCGATCGCGCCGGCGACGGCGGCCATGGGTCCCACGCTCGCCTTGAAACCGGCACGCGACATCCTGCGCACGATCTCCGGCGCGCCTGCCGGAACGTCGTAAGGGGCGTAGCTCTCCCGGAAACGCGGGTGCGCCAGGATGAACTGCTCGATGTCCCAGCGCGCCCGCACCACGAGGTCCTCGGTCTCGTTGGTCAGGTCGCGCACGGCGCAGACCTGCAAGTCGGTCTCGCGTATCGCGACCTCGAAACACGCGAGCCCGGCGGGGTCGACCGTTCGGCGGTATGTGCGGGGCTCGTAGGCCATAGGGCTATCTTCCCCGCACGTCTGACGCGACGCAAGCGCTCGCGCGCGGGGCCACGGCGCTTGCCTGCGGAGATGCTATTGGACCGGCGCGGATGCGAGGGGTATAGATGGAATAGGACGGACCGGGCATTCGGCGTTCGGAAACGAAGGGGCGGCGAGAAGCGGATGCGGGCGATACTCGAGCACTGCGCCGAGATGGACGCACTGGCGGCGCGGACGTACCAGCGGATGTCCGAGAGGTGCCCGGACGTGGACGTCGCCTGCGAGTTCGGCGAGTTGGCCGACGAGGAGTCGGGGCACGTCGCGTGGTGGCGAGAGCTGCTGGCGGCGTGGGACCAGGGTCTCGTACCGGACGTCGTGAACGACACCGAGGGGCTCCAGGGCCACATCGAGGCGCTCCACGACGAACTAGCCTCCGCCGTGCCGGCCTCGGTCGAGGGGATGTCGGCTCAGCAGATGCTCGCCGCAGCCGCGCGCATGGAGTTCTTCATGCTCGATCCCACCTTCGGCGAGCTGCTCGACCTCACGGAGCCGGGCAGCGTGCGCCGGCGCCGCCGGGAGTACGCCGGTCACGTCGAGCACGTGGTCGAGTTGATCGAGCGTAACCTGAGCGACGACCCGCTCGCCGGCTTCCTGGCACGCGTGCTCAAGCGCGCCTGGAGCGACAACCTCAGGCTCGCAGCGTACGCGTCGCGCGACGTGCTGACCGGTCTGTACAACCGCCGCGGGCTCATGAACCACATGCGGCAGTGGACGGCGTGGTCCTCGCGGTACGGAAGGGCTCTCGCCGTCCTGCTCGTAGACGTGGACGACTTCAAGCGCGTCAACGACACGTACGGTCATGCGGCGGGAGACCGGACGCTCAAGGCCGTCGCAGAGGGGCTGCGCGAGGCCGTGCGCGAGTCCGATCTGGTGGCCCGCTACGGAGGCGACGAGTTCGCCGTCCTCGCCCCCGAGACGGACATGGTGGTGCTGAGCGCGCTCGTCTCACGGATCGTGCAGCGCACGCGCGAGGTGCGCGTGCCGCTGGAGGGGCGGGAGCCGCTCACGGTGACGGTCAGCGTCGGAGGGGCGGTCACCACCGCGGGGCCGTTGCTCTCGGCCGCATCCGCGCCCGACGGGCTGCTCGCGGCGGCGGACAGGAGCCTGTACGACGCCAAGCGGCGCGGCAAGGACCGCGGCGGCGAGCTGTACCTGGCCCCGCCGTCCAGCGGGATCGCGAGCTAGCTGGCCGGGGAGCCGTCAGACGTGACGGCTGCGACACGACTCTGCCCTCACGGCTGCGATCACGGCGTCGGGATCGACCGCCCCGGCACATGCTATGCGGTGCCCGACGAGCACGACGGGGAAGTCCTCCGACTCGAGCAGCGCCGAGGTCACGGCGCTCCTCTGCTCGCCTTCCAGCGCGAAGAGACCGGCCAGGCGGAGCGTGACGACGCTCTCAAGCCCCGCCTCGGCGATGCGTGCCCCCAGCACCTGGAGGCGCCACTCGGCCGGCATGTCTCAAGTCGACCCCTCGGGGTACGCGCCCCAAGGCGCCTGCTCGTCACCCGAGCAGCACGACGAGCCGCCTCAACCGCAGCCCGGCGGCTCCACGTAGACCACCTCGATCACGTCCGGTCACCTCCCGCACGACCCTTGCCTCTCTCATGCTGCATGTGCTGCCTCGGCCCGTAGTTCGCCTCGAACACCGGAACGCAGTGAGGGCGGTCGGACGCCGCCAACACCGGCTCGCAGTGCCTCTTGAGGAACGCCAAGGCCTCCGTCGCGTCCTCGTCCATCAGTATCCTGCGCAGCCGCATCACCTCGGGTTCGGCGACACGGATCGTCAAGTCCCCCATCACCGCCTCCTTGGACCACTCTCGCCGCCGGCACGCTCCCGTGACCGCTGCGAGCAGTTCCCTTCGCTTCGGCGGCTACGTCCCCTGCTGCCGGTCGCGGAACGCGGCGGTCGGGTTGGACCGCGTGTCGAGGTGCGACTGCAGCAGCCCCTTCTCGTGGCCCTCTATCTGTCGATGGACGACCTTCTTGACGAACTCGAGCGCCTCGTCCCGATCGTCATCCATCACGACCCGTTCGAGCCACAGCCGGTCCTCCTCGCTCACCGTCACCGCCCACGCCTTCCTCGGACACACCCTCGGCACCTCCTCACCTCAACCCGAACGCCGGTCCCGCCTGTGACGACCGTCCGAACCGCCGTCCCACTCCCCTACGCGGCCCAGACGAGATAGCCCGCCACCCCCATCAGTGCGACGCCGCCTGTCTTCGTCAAGATTCCCGCGGCCCGGGAGAACCCCCGCATGAGGGACAGGGATCCGGACGCGAGTCCGAGGACGAGCAGGGGGACGCCCTTGCCCAGCCCGAACACGAACAGGAGCCCGCCCCCCTTGGCCGCCGAGGCCCCCACCGCAGCCATCGCTGCGATCGCCGCCAGTATCGGGGTCGAGCACGGGGTCGCCACCACGCCGAAGAGCATCCCGAACAGGAACGCACCCAGGAAACCGCGCCGCTCCGGCCTGCGCTGCGGCAGGTACCGGTTGAGTGCGTCGAAGCGGAGATCGACGAGGCCGAGCATCTGGAGCCCGAGGAGCACGCAGACAGCGGCGACCGCATAGTACGCCCAGGTGCCGACGATGACCGCGCGCCCGAGCAGTCCGGCGGCGACCCCGATCGCCGTGAACACCAGGCTCATGCCGACCACGAACACGGCCGCGAGACCGAAGGCCTTGAGCGTCGCCGGCCGCCCACCTGCTACCTCGCGAGCGGCGCTCCCCGTGACGTACCCGAAGACCGCGGGCATCATCGGCAGCACGCACGGCCCGAAACCGGCCACGAGACCGCCGAGGAAGGCCACGGCGAACGAGGCGGTGAGCGACAGGTCTCCGGCCGCCAGGCTCCCCGAGAACGACTCCACCCAGCTCACGGCTTCACCAAGTCATCGAGCCGCGAACGCATCTCGTCTGCGGACAGGACGCCCGTGTACGAATCGACCACCCGCCGGTCCGCGTCGATGAAGAACGACGTCGGGATGTACTGGAACGGGAACCGCGCGGCCAGCTCGCGGGCGCCGGGCTCGTCGGTGATCGCGTCGACGAAGGTGACGCGCCCCTCGTACTCGGGCACGACGACGCGGGCGACCCTGTCGATCTCCACGCACGGGACGCAGGTCTCGGAGTGGAACAGGACGTAGATCGGCATGCCGGCCTTCAACGCGCTCTCGTAGGCTTCCACCGCTCCCGGCTCGGCGCCGGACCCCGGCCCGGCGGTGGAGCCGGCCCCCTCGCCGGACGTGCCGACCGCCTTGCCGGCAAGCAAGGCCGCGAACACCGCCACGACCGCGAGCAGGACGAAGGCCCTGCCTCTCGTGCCCTTCCCGGTCCCGCCGCGTGCGGCGGCGCCCTCACCGTCCCGCGTCAACGCCGACCTCCCTCGTCTCCGACACCCGGCGCACGGCGTCCCGCTCGCCGACCGCGGGAGCGTGCCCGGTCCGCACCGCCGCGACGGAGCCGCCCGCGTCGAGCAGGCTGCGCGCGATGGGGAACGCCGCCGACGACGGGCCCGCGGCGAACGACCCCGCCAGGCCGCCGACCAGCAGGGACGTCCACCCGGCAGCGGGGCCCATCGCGGCGCGGATCACGTCCGCGGACACGTAGACCTCGAACAGCCCGACGAGCGCGAACACGGCCAGGAAGGTCGTCGCCATGCCGGCGAGCGACCTGCCGGCCGTCCTGACCGCCTGGGCCGCCTTGCGCCTCGAGCGCCACGCGAGGACGGCGTAGGCCGTCAGGACGATCGCGGCGTAGACGAACCCCGCGGGTTCCATCCGAATCGCTCCGCTCACGGCCCTCCTATCCCATGACCGCGTTGAACAGGTAGCCCATCACGATGATGCCGAGCGTGTTGATGCCGACGAACACCGCGATCAGCTTGGGCTTGAGCACCTTGCGCAGGATGACCATCTCCGGCACGGACAGCGCCACGACCGCCATCATGAACGCGAGCACCGTACCGAGAGCCATCCCCTTTCCGAACAGGACCTGAGCGATGGGGATGATGCCGGCCACGTTCGCGTACAGCGGCACGCCGAGGAGAGCGGCGACCGGGACGGCGAAGGGGTTGTCCGGGCCCGCGAAGCGCAGGAGGAAGTCCTCGGGCACGTAGCCGTGCATGAGCGCGCCGATGGCGATGCCGCCGACCACGTAGGGCCAGACCCGTCCGACGATCTCCTTCACGTGGCCGGTGGCGGACTCGACACGCTGGCGCCACGTCGGAGCGGCCACCTCCCCCTCACCGACCCTGACCCGGTAGACGTACTCCTCCACCAGATGCTCCAGCCCCAGCTTCCCGATCACGATCCCGCTGGCGATCGCGATCGACATTCCGGCCGCCACGTAGAGGATGGCGATCCTCCAGCCGAACAGGCCGAGCAGCAGCGTGAGCGCCACCACGTCGACCATCGGGCTCGCGATCAGGAACGAGAACGTCACCCCCAGCGGCACGCCGGCCTCCACGAAGCCGATGAACAGAGGAACCGAGGAGCACGAGCAGAACGGCGTCAGCACGCCCATGCCCGCGGCGGCGACGTTCCCCGAGTACAGGTTCCTGTGCGAGAGCAGCCGCTTCGTCCGCTCCGGCGGGAAGTGCGACCGGAGTATCGCCACTCCGAACACCACGACGCTGAGCAGGATGAGGATCTTGGGCACGTCGTAGAGGAAGAAGGCCAGCGCCTCGCCGAGAGCCGATCCATGCTCCAGCCCGACCAGCCGGAACGTGATCCATTCGGCGAGCCGCTGTATGGGGAGGAACGGGTCCATCGCCCTAGCCGGCCGCCCTCGTCAACATGCCGACGATCTCGTCCACGGCAGGGACGCGCCCGGCGACCTCGACCTCCTCGTCCACGACCAGCGCCGGCGTCGACATGACGCCGAACGCCATGATCTCGGCGAGGTCCTGGACCTTGACGATCTCGGCGTCCACCCCGGCCTTCCCGACGGCCTCGCGTGCGCGCTCCTCGAGCTTGCGGCAGTTCGCGCAGCCCGAGCCCAGGATCTTGATGACCACCGCGTCCTCTCCTTCCCTTCGCGCCCGCTTCGCGGGGCCTCGCTCTCAGTACCGCGCCAGCTCCTCGGCGGCCGCCCGTAGCGCGTCGCGCCGGAGCGTGTAGTAGACCCACAGGCCATCCTTGCGCGCGGACACGAGGCCGGCTTCGACGAGCTGCTTCATGTGGTGCGAGACGGTGGACGGCGCCAGCCCGAGGCGCTCGCCGAGCTTGCACGCGCAGACCTCCTCGGGACCGCAGCACGTCTTGCCCGGGTCGGGGGTGCACCCGCCGAGGATGCGCAGTATCTCTCGCCGCTGGGCCGAGGCGAGCGCGCGGAACAGGCTGTCGGCCCCTGCGGACGTCTCACGGGTGACGGGCATGCCTCCCTCCATCCACTCGAACTAGTTCGATGTTCGTAGAAATACTCGTCCCGACGCGGCGCCTTGTCAAGCCCGCACGCCGGTTGTCCGTCGCCCCTTGACAAGGCGCTCTCGCCAGCTTCATCGTTCATAGACGATTGGCGATGGGAGCGACTCCCCGGCGGTGAGCGGAGGTAGCGGCGCGTGCCGCACAGGACCGCGAGGCAGCATGTCCACCACTACTCCAGGAACGACCGCGAGCTCGGGCGCCTGGCCAAGGCCCTCGGACATCCGGCTCGCGTGCGCATCCTGAGCCTCCTGCTCGCATGCGAGACGTGCTCCGGAGGGGAGATCTTCGACGACCTGCCGCTCGCCCAGTCCACCATCTCCGAGCACCTGCGCATCCTGCGGGAGGCCGGCCTGGTCGGGTACGAGGCACGCGGCGCGCGGGGGTGCTACTGGGCCGAACGCGGACAGCTGGCCGGAGTCGCCGAGCGCGTCGAGACCATGCTCGCCGACGCGCCATCCGCGGCGGGCGAACCCTGCGGTGCGGGAACGAACGAGACCGACGACGCGAAGGGACGGTGAGGGGATGGCGGAGACGCCGGCCGCAGCGGGAGAGCCGAAGGCCAAGCGCATGAGCGTGTTCGAACGCTACCTGTCGCTCTGGGTGGCGTTATGTATCGTGGCGGGGACGGCGATAGGGTACGCGTGGCCCGGGTTCGCCGATGCGCTCTCCCGCCTGCAGTACGCGCGGATCTCGATCCCCGTCGCGGTGCTCATCTGGCTGATGATCTACCCGATGATGCTGCAGATCGACTTCGCGTCGCTGCGCCGGGTGGGCGAGCGCAAGCAGGGCCTCATAGTCACCACCGTCACGAACTGGCTCATCAAGCCCTTCACCATGTTCGCCATCGCGTGGTTCTTCATGAAGGTGGTCTTCGCGCCGCTGATCGAGGGCGGCCTGGCCTCCGAGTACATCGCCGGGGCGGTGCTGCTCGGCGCGGCTCCGTGTACCGCGATGGTCTTCGTATGGTCCTACCTCGCCGACGGCGACCCCGTCTACACGCTCGTCCAGGTGGCGGTCAACGACCTCATCCTGCTCGCCGCCTACGCGCCGATCGTCATGTTCCTCCTCGGCCTGACCGAGATCGTGGTCCCCTACGACACGGTGATCCTGTCGGTCGTGCTGTTCGTGGTGGTGCCGCTGGTCGCCGGCTACTTCTCGCGCAAGCAGCTCATCGCGAGCAAGGGCATGCAGTGGTTCGAGGGCCGTTTCCTGCCGGCGCTGGCGCCGGTGACCATCTCCGCGCTGCTGCTCACGCTCGTTCTGATCTTCGTCTTCCAGGGCGAGACGATCGTTGCGAACCCGCTGCACATCCTGCTGATCGCCGTCCCGCTCACGATCCAGACCTACCTGATCTTCGCGGTCGCCTACGGCTGGGCGTGGCTGTGGCGCCTCCCCCACCCGATCGCCGCTCCCGCCGGCTTCGTGGGCGCGTCGAACTTCTTCGAGCTGGCCGTCGCGGTGGCGATCGCGCTGTTCGGACTGACGTCGGGGGCCGCACTGGCCACCGTCGTCGGGGTGCTGGAGGAGGTACCGATCATGCTCTCGCTGGTGTGGATCGCCAACCGGACGAGAGGTTGGGTGGGGCGGCGGCAGGTATCCGCCATGGCGAGGGGGGACGCGTTATGAGAGTACTCGTTCCGACCGACCTGTCCGAAGCCGGGCTGCTCGTCATAGAGGGCTTGTGCGCATCCCCCGCTCAGCCATTCGAGCGCGTCGTCCTGCTGCACGTGATCGAGTTGGACCTGTACACGGCCGGCGGGTCGATCCCGGCGATCCGGGAGTGGGCCGGATCCGAGCTCGCCGAGGAGACCCGCCGGCTCCGCGAACGCGGCTTCGACGCGTCGTGGCGCCTCGAGGAGGGCGACGCGGTGGAGACGATCGAGCGCGTGGCGGCCGAGGAGGAGGCCGGCCTCGTGATGGTCACCTCGCTCGGCCGCAACGCCGCCGCCAGGCGCCTCTTCGGCAGCACGGCCGAGAGGCTGGCGGCCGCCGGCGACGTGCCCGTTCTCGTCGACCGGGTCGTGCAGGAGGCGCAGGTGTGGTGCAGGCTGGGCAGCGGTACGCCGTTCGCCCGGCCGCTGGCGGCGATGGACCTGGAGGAGGAGCCGGAGCGCGTCCCCGCCGTGCTGGCCTCGCTGCCCGCGGTCGAGAGCGCGCGGGTGGTGCACGTCGCCGAGGACGCGCGTGCCGCCGTTGCGGCTCGCGAGCGGCTGGATGCGCTGGTCGCCTCCCATGAGGCCGGTGCGCCGTGGGACGCCGTCGTGAGGCGGGGCGATCCGGTCGAAGGCGTTCTGGCCGAGGCGGAGGCGTTCGGCGCGACGCTGCTCGTGGTGTCGCCGAAGGTGCGCGGCGTCGAGCGCGCGCTCAGGGGGAGCGTCTCGAGACGGCTCGCGGAGCGCTCGCCCGTCCCGGTGCTGTTCGTCCCTCGGCCTCATCCGGAGGCCGAGGCGTGAGGTTGATCGCGCTCTTCTCGGACGTGCATGCCAACCTCGACGCGCTGAAGGCGGTGCTGGACGACATCGACGCCGCCGGCGTCTCCGAACGGTACTGCCTCGGCGACCTCGTGGGGTACGGGCCGGACCCGAACGAGGTCGTCGACCTCATCCGGTCCTCGGGCATCCCGACGATCCGTGGCAACTACGACGAGGGCATCGGCGGGCGGCTCGGCGCGTGTGGATGCTACTACGGCACGCAGCAGGCGCGCGACGACGGCGCCGCTTCGTACGAGTTCACGGTCGCCGCTGTGGACGACGAGCGGGCAGGCTGGCTCGCCGGCCTGCCGGATTCCGTGCGGCTGGAGGAGGGCGGCGCCCGAGTGCTGCTCACGCACGGCAGCCCGCGGAAGATCAACGAGTACCTGCTGCCCGACCGGACCGAGGAGCAGCTGGCGCGCCTCGCGGAGCGGGCGGGCGCGGACGTCGTGTGCGTCGGGCACGTCCACATCCCCTACCACCGGTCCTTCGCCACGGAACGAGGCGTCGTCCACTACGTCAGCTCGGGTTCGGTGGGGAAGCCCGGGGACGGCGATCCGTGGGCCGCGTGGGTGGGACTCGTCCTAGGGAGCGAGGAGGACGTGCGCGCCGCGGCTCCGGAGGATGCGGCCGCGGCCCGGGTCGGCGACACGGCCACCTGGGCGGGCGCGGTCGTGCACCGCGTCGGCTACGACGTCGAGGCGGTCGCCGGACGGATGCGGGGTGTCGGGCTTCCCGAGACGCTCGCGGAGGCGCTGAGGCGCGCCTGACCGCGCCGATCGCGCCGGGCGCAGGGGCCGCGCGGGGTCCGCGAGAGCTCGCCCCTCAGTCCGCGAGCAGCCGCTCCGCCCGGTAGCTGGATCGCACGTAGGGCGCCGAGGCGACCGCCGCGAACCCGAGCTCGCGCGCGGCCTCGGCGTGCGCGGCGAACTCCCCCGGCGGCACGAACCGCGCCACCGGCAGGTGCCGGGCGCTCGGGCGCAGGTACTGCCCCAGGGTGAGTATCGTCACGCCCGCCTTCCGCAGGTCGCGCATCACGCCGAGGACCTCCTCGGGCCTCTCGCCGAGTCCGAGCATGAGCCCCGACTTGGTCGGCGTGCCCGGCGCCGCGTCCCGCGCCGTCTCCAGCATGCGCAGGCTCCGGGCGTAGTCCGCCCGGGGGCGCACGGTGGCGTACAGCCTCGGGACGGTCTCGACGTTGTGATTGAAGACGTCGGGCCCGGCGGAGGCGACGCCGCGAACGGCCGCGAGGTCGCCCCCGAGGTCGCTCACGAGCACCTCGACCGTCGCGTCCGGCAGGACCGCGCGCACCTCCCGGACGACCGCGGCCACGTGATCCGCCCCCCCGTCGGGCAGGTCGTCGCGGGTCACCATCGTGATCACCACGTGCCCCAGCCCCAGTCGCCGCGCCGCCTCCGCCACCCGCCCCGGCTCGGTGGCGTCCGCCGGCTCCGGCGCCCCCGGCGACACGGCGCAGAAGCGGCAGTCCCGCGTGCACGCCTCCCCCAGCACCAGGAACGTCGCCGTGCCGGCCGAGTAGCACTCGCCGCGGTTCGGGCAGCGCGCGGAGCGGCACACCGTGCTCAGCCGCAGCTCGCGCAGCAGCTCCGCGACGGCGTCGTGCCGCCCCGTCGCGGCCACCGGGCGCTTCAGCCACTCGGCCCCGCGCCCTGCTCGGGTTCCCCTCTCACGCGCCATGCGCGGCATAATACGTCATGTGCGGGAAGAGCGCGGATCCGCGTTGGAACGGGTATCCATCGGATTGAAGGGCCCGGGCGGCCCGAGGACCGCGGGAAGGTGAGAGAGATGCCCGAGGAGCTCATCGGTCACGTGACCCACTGGTACGGGAGGATCGGGGTCGCCGGGATCCACATGGACAAGGGCGTGCTGCACGAGGGCGACCGCATCCGCGTGATCGGTCACACCACCGACTTCGAGCAGCAGGTGGGCTCGATCGAGGTCGACCACGAGCAGGTGCCCGAGGCGCACGAGGGCCAGGACATCGGGATCAAGGTCGGCGAGCACGTGCGCGAGCACGACCGGGTCTACCTGGTGCAGTAGCCGCCGTCCGGGCGTCGGCGGCGCGGCGCCGGCACACCCGCGGGCGGTCCCTTCACAGACCGCACTTCTCGGCCGCGTCCGAGGCGGCGTTCCTCACGACCTCGCTCACCGTGGGGTGGGCGTGCGTCGCGTGCGCCAGCCCGCCCACCGTCACACCGGCCGACATGGCGACCGAGACCTCGTGCACGATCTCCACGGCATGCGGGCCGACGATCTGGCAGCCCAGTATCCTCCCCGTCCCCTTCTCGGCGACCATCTGTACGAACCCCTCTGCCTCGCCCTCGCCGAGCGCCTTGCCGTTGGCGGCGAACTTGGCCACGGCCTGGATCGCGTCCAAGCCGCGCTCCCTGGCCGAATCGCGCGACGAACCGATGACGGCCACCTCGGGGAAGGTGTAGACGCACGCCGGGATGCACCAGTAGTCCAGCGTGTGCAGCTCCGGTATCCCGCCCACCTCGGCGGCCTGCGCTTCCGAGACCGCGTTCCGCGCCGCGCACACGCCCTCTTCCTCGGCGACATGGGCGAGCATCATGCCGGCGATCAGATCTCCGATCGCATAGACGCCGGGCACGTTGGTGCGGAAGTACGCGTCGGCCTTGACGGCCGCCCGGTCCATCCCGATGCCTGCCTCGGCGAAGCCCATCCCCGCCGAGTTCGGCATGCGGCCGACCGCGGAGAAGACCACGTCGCTCTCGATCGCCTCGCCCGAGTCCAGCGTGGAGCGCATCGCCTTCCCGCGGCGCTCCACCGAATCGACCGTGCGGCCGAGCCGGAATCCGACACCCAACCGCTCGAGCGCCTCTTGAACGGCACGCGTGACGCGCTTGTCGTTGCCGGGCAGCACCGTCGGCATGAACTCGACGACGGTGACCTTCGAACCGAAGGCCGCGTAGGCACAGGCGAACTCGAGGCCGATGACCCCGCCGCCGATCAGCAGCACCCGCTCGGGGACCGCATCGAGGGCGACGGCGTCGTCCGACGTCCACACGCCGGGCATCGTGTGGTCGATGGCGGGCAGCTTCAACGGCACGGAACCCGTGGCCAGGATGAGCGCCTCGCACTCGTAGGCGGCCGTGCCGCCCTCGGCCAGCTCGACCTCCACGCACTTGGGCCCGGTCAGCCGGCCGACGCCGCGCACCACCTCGACCTTGAGGCGCCGCGCCGTGGAGTCCAGCTGCCCGACGAGCTCGTCGACCACGCCCTCCTTGCGCTCGCGCAGTCGTGGCAGGTCGAGCGAGGCCCGCTCGGCGTCGAGGCCGAACTCCTCGGCGTTCGTCGTGTCGAGCACGATGCGCGCGGTCCGCAGGATCGTCTTGGTCGGGATGCACCCCCATATCAAGCACGTGCCGCCGAGGCGGTCCTTCTCGATCAGTGTGACCCGCGCGCCGAGGCGCGCCGCCTCGAAGGCAGCCGAGTAGCCGCCGGGACCGCCTCCCAGCACGATGATCCGCATCGCTTACGCTCCTTCGCAACCTAGCCGGAAGCGGCCCCCCTGTAGGACCGCCCGTGACGTTCACCGTATCCTGCCGCAGCGAGCACGCGGCGTCCACAGCCGACGAGGGTGGCGGTCAGGCATGACGGCGGTCAGGCGATGTCCAGGGGCAGCTGGCTCTGCGCAATCGTCGGCCCGCCGTGCTCCCGGTCCAGAGTGACCGCGAGGAGCGCCACGTCGTCGCGCATGGCGCCCCCCGCCCACGCGGACGCATCCATGAAGACGGCGTGGGGCACGTCCTCCACGGCGGTCCCGCCCAGGCTCGCCACCCGGGCGCATAGTCGCGCGTCGCCGTACATCTCGGGACCGCGATGCACCTCCACGAGCCCGTCGGTGTACAGCAACAGGATGTCGCCGTCGTCGACGGCCACGCCGTCCGAGTGGTAAGTCACGTCCTCGAGCGCCCCGACCAGCGGCGAGCGCGTGCGCAACAGCGTCGCCTCGGCGCCGCGCTTGAGCACCGGCGGCGGATGCCCGGCACTGCAGTACTGCAGGTGACCCGTCTGCACGTCGAGGATCCCGAAGAACACCGTCACGAACGTGGCGAAGTCGCAGTTGTGCAGTATCACCTCGTTCACCTTCGCCAGCACCGAGCAGGGCGCGACGAACGGCCCCGAGTGCGCCTTGATGGCCTCGCGCACCAGCGAGGTGAGCGCGGCGGCCTCCAGACCCTTGCCCGACACGTCCCCGACCACGAGCCCCACCCGGCCCGCGCCCAGGGAGAAGACGTCATAGAAATCGCCTCCCACCCGAGCGGCCTGCACGGCGGAGCGGTAGAGATGCCCGAAGCGCACGCCCTCCACGTTGTCGGGCATCGAGAGCAGGGCCTCTTGGAGCGTCTGCGCGATGTGGTGCTCGCTCTCGTACAGGTGGCTGTTCTCGAACGCCAGCGACGCCGAGGCGGCAAGCTTCGTGGCGAAGTCCAGCTCGGCCTCGACGAAGACGTGCGGCTCCTCGTGGAAGTTGCACAGCAGGATCGCCTCGCAGCATCCGCGGACGAAGAAGGGGATCCCGAGCGCTGCCCTCACGCCCCAGCGCCGCGCCGTCTCCGGGTCGGCGCCGGCCTCCTCCAAGACGTCCGCAACGGCCACCGGCCGTCCCAGTCTCGCGCACTGGCCCCCGGGCAGGACGCCGGCCTCGGCCAGCTGCGTGCCCAGGAGCTCCTCGGGCAGCCCGTTGACGTGCCGGATGAGCCACCCCCCGCCGTCGCTGAGGGCGAGCGCGGTGGAATCGCAGCCCAGAGCGGCGGCGACGTCCGCCACGAGCTGCGCGAGGACCTCCTCGGCGCGCAGCGATCCCGACAGCGTGAGGTTGATGCCGTTGAGAGCCTCCGAGAGGTGCTTCGCGCGCACCGAGGGCGTGATGTCGGTCAGCGACAGGACGATGCCCTCGGACGCGTGCGGCGCGCCCGGGACCGGCGTGAGCATCCACTCCGTGTAGCGGCGGTGCGTCCACGGCGAACCCACGCGCGGCGGCATGTCCGAGGACTTGCGGGCGATGCCGGAGGTCAACGCCTCGCGAACGGCCTCCAGGGGCACCTCCTCGGGGAGGGCGGCGGGGAGGTACGTGCCGAGCATCTCGTCGCGCGAGAGGCCGGCCGAGCGCGCGAACGCCTCGTTCACCGTCACGAAACGCAGTTCGGCGTCGAGGTAAGCCAGCTCCGTGTCCGTACGCTCCATGACGAGCTCGAGCACGTCGCGTTCGCTCGCGATGGTCACCAGCAGCTTCTCCGACCGCTCCTGCTCGCGCTCGAGCGTCTCCAGGAGCATGTCGCGGTGGCGCGTCTCCGCGATGCGGTCGTGCACGTCGTGCAGCGTCAGGGCGGCGAGCGTCGGCTTGTCACGGTCGTCGCGGACCACCGCGCCGCCGTAGCTGAGGAAGTACGCTCGGCCGGTGACCGGGTCGGTCCGCCTGAGCCATCTGTCGGTGAACGCCTGTCCCCGCAGCACGCGCGCGAGCGGCCACTCCTCGCGGGGCACCTCCTCGCCGTCGATCGTGCGAACGATGTGGGCGGTGTCCACCGGAGGCGTCGCGACCAGCTGGTCCCACTGGACCCCGAGATCGCGAGCGGCCTGGTTGGCGTAGATGAGGCACCCCTTGAGGTCGAAGACGGCCAGCCCCGCGCTCAGGCTCGCGAGCACGCTTCCCGAGCGCTTCAGCGCCATCTCCAGGCGCGAGGCCTGCTCCTCGGCACGAGCGCGCGCGACCGCGGAGGCGGTGACGTCTTCCACCACCGCCACGGCGTCGGCCGGACCTCCCCTGAGCCTGCCCAGCGGGCGCAGCGTCCACCGCCAGTCGCGCTGGGCGCCCCTTCGGCTGAAGTCGCACTCCAGCGGGTCGTCGGGCTCGCCGCGCTCGCACACGGAGGCGACCGAGGCCAGCAACCCGTTCTCGCCGGCCTCGGGCAAGACGTCGAGCACGTGGCGCCCGCCGACGCCGAAGGTCGCGAAGGGCTCGCCGAAGAGCTGCAAGGCGGTGCGGTTCGCCCAGCGGAAGCACATGGCTTCGCCGTCGATGACGCAGATGCCCAGCGGCGCGAGCTCCGCGACCATTCCGAGGAAGTAGTCCGGGAACAGCGGGCTAGAGACAGGATCGGCAGCGTCCACGGGACCCCCCGCCGAACGTACGGGCTGCACGGCGACTCCGCCGGCTCAGCGGCGGAATGGCGCCGCGGGCGCAGTCCCCACCGTCATTCTACCGTCACGGGTCCCCGCCCGCTATCGTCCCGGCAGCCCGGCCCCCTGAAGGATCGCGGGCACGGCCTCGTCGAGCCCGAGCGGCATGAGGTGCACGCCGTCGGCGACCTCCCGCGCGGCGCGCACCTGCTCGGTGGCCAGCGCGACCGAGGCGGCGGCGGGATCCGGCGCCCGGACGATCCTGGCCGCTGTCTCCTCCGGGACCATGAGCCCGGCGAGCCGCTCGTTGATGAAGCGCACGACCCGCGGGCTGCGCAGCAGCAGGATCCCGGCGATGACCTTCACCCCGTACGGGCGCAGCGCCGCCACGGAGCGCTCGAGCTTTCCGATGTCGAAGACGGCCTGGGTCTGGAAGAACCTCGCGCCCGCCTCGGCCTTCTGGACCGCACGCCGCAGCTGCGCCTCCCACGGCTCCGCCTCGGGGAACAGCGCCCCGCCGACGAAGAACCCGGTGCCGCCCTCCAGCTCCCGCCCCGTCATGTCGCGGCCGTCGTTCAGCCCTGCCGCGACGCGGATGAGTTGCGTGGAGTCCAGGTCGAAGACGGCCTTGGCCTCGGGATGGTCGCCGCCGCGGGGATCGTCTCCCGTGACGGCGAGCACGTTCTCGAGCCCGAGGGACCACGCCGCGAGCAGGTCGGATTGCAGCGCGAGGCGGTTACGGTCGCGGCAGGTCTGCTGGAAGATGGGCTCGAAGCCCATCTCGAGGACCAGACGCGAGGCGGCCAGGCTCGACAGGTGCAGACTCGCCCCCTGGTTGTCGGTCACGTTCAGCGCGTGGCAGCACGGTCCTATCGTCTCGACCGAGCGCCGCATGCCCGACAGGTCCACGCCGCGCGGCGGCGCCACCTCGCCCGTGACGACGAACTCGCCGGCCTGGAGCGCGTCGCGCAGACGGGTCACCCGGACCCCTTGCCCCGCCGGGCCGCGCGCAGATCGACGGCGCCGGGCTTGAGCTTGACGGAGTGGTCCTTCGCCGGCAGTTCGGGCGCCGGCCCGCGGCCCTGCTCCGCCAGGCGCCGCCCGATGCGGACGTGGGCGCATTCGCGGTCGGTCAGCACCTCGCACATCCCGTCCCACATCCCACCGCACGGCCCGTTCAGCACACCCTTCGGACACGTCGTGACGGGGCAGATACCGGCCGTGGAGGCCAGGACGCACTCGCCGCACATCTGGCAGCGCTCCTCGAACACCCCATGGCGTATCACGTTGCCGAGGAAGGCCGACTCCAGCCCCGGCAGCACCGGGACCGGGACGACGTCGGCCACCGTCTGCACGCCGGCCCCGCAGGAAAGCACGAGGACCGCCTCGGCGCGCGCGACCTCCTCGGCGTGCTTGCGGAACTCGAGGCGCGTACCTCCGGAGTGGCACGCGACCTCGCCGACGGAGGAGCCGACGACCTCGTAGCCCTCCGTGGCCAGGGCGCGGGCCGCCTCGTCCACCTCGGGCTCGCCGCCGGTCGCCGCCACCGTCGCGCACTGTCCGCAGCCGGTCACGTACACCCGCCGGACGCCGAGCCCCTCGAGCTCGGACAGGACGCGCCGCCACTCCCGGGGCCTGGTGATGATCATAGTTTGCCCTTCCTCCATGTAGGAGATATCGAGGACGACCTCGTCCGTCGGGAGCCGGGGGCGCCATGCAGGGGTTCCTCATGAGGATTCGGCGCGTGGGCATCGGCCGGAAGCTCGTCGGCATCTACCTGATTATAGCCTTGCCGCTCATCGTGGCCCTGGGTCTGCCGTTCCTCGGGCGCTACCGCGACCAGGTCCGCCTCGCCCTCTTCGAGCGCGAGGAGCTCGCTACCCTGGCGGCCGACGGGTTTCAGAGCGAGATGCGATCGCTGTCGTCTTCGCTGGCCTTCGTGGGGCGGCACGCCGAGCACGGCTCGGAGGAGGCCATCGCCGAGGACCTGCGAGAGCTGGGTTCCGAGCACCCCGTGACCGAAGCCGTCCTGCTCGACAGCGCCGGACGGGTCAGCGTCTCCGCGGGAGGACGGCTCGAAGGGCGGGACTTCTCGGACAGGCGAGAGGTGCAGGACATCCTCGCCGACCGAGGGCGCTTCGTCCTCTCCGACGTGGTCAGCTTGAACGGCGAAGCCGGGTTCTGGGCGGTGCGTGCGGTCGAGGAGGGCGAGCGGGGGGCGGCGGTGGCCGCCTTCATCTCGCTGCGGGCGTTCAACCGCGAGGCGCCCGTCCCGCTCCACCGCGGCTTCGTCCACATCGTGGACTCGACCGGCAGGCTCGTCTACGGCAGCCGCGACCCCGCCTACATAGAGCTCGACGTGAACTTCCGCGACGCGCTGTTCGTGCGCGAGGCGTTGGCCGGGCGCGTGGCCGGCGGGTTCTCCACGCACCCGGTGACCGGCGAGGAGGTGCTGGCGAGCGACGTCCCCATCCGTGAGTTCGGGTGGGGGGCGGGATCCGCCGTACCCTCGGCGGCGGTGCTCGCCGGACTGCGCGAGCAGCTCATCACCGTGGTCGCGGTCGTGGTCGCGGTGCAGCTGGTCGTGATCGCGCTGGTCTGGGTGCTCTCCCGCATGCTGGTCCGCCCGCTCAGCGAGCTCGTGGAGGACTCCCGCGCGGTGGGCGCGGGGCGCTTCGACCAGCCGATCGTCGCTCCCACCGGAGACGAGATCGAGAAGCTCGCCGGCTCGCTCGACCAGATGCGCCGCGACCTCAAGCGCTACGTGGAGGGGCTCTCGGCGCTCTCGCAGAACGCCAGGTCGCTGTCGGCCTCTCTCACGCAGGACGCTCTGGACCGGACGGTCGTGAGCGGGGCGAGGGAGCTCTTCGGCGCCACGGAGGTCTGGATACTCCGCGAGCAGGAGGGGCGGCTCGTCCCGCGCCTGCTCCACGGCGTGGAGCTCGACGCCCGGTCGCTGGGCGACGCCTCCGCCACCATAGGCATGCTCGCCGACGTGATGCGCACGGGCAGTCCCCGCGTCATCGCGGACGTGACGTTGCTGCCGTTCACCGACTGGGCACGCCGCGCGGCGGCTCGAGACATCCGCTCGGTGGCGCTCCTCCCGCTGAGTTCGCGCACCGCCAGGTACGGGATCCTGGGGCTCGCCGCGCCGCAGGTCATGCCGTGGGCCGAGGAGGAGCGCGAAGGGGAGCTGCTAGGGCTGTTCGCGGGGCAGGTCGCCGACGCGCTGGAGAACGTGGGCCTGTTCGAGCAGGTGCAGCGCCTCGCCGACGACAACGAGAGGCTTTACGAGCGCGAGCGCGACGTCGCGCTGCGCCTCCAGGAGTCGCTGCTGAGGATGCCGGTCTCCGTCCCCGGCCTGCGCTTCCACCACCTCTACCGCTCGGCGGTGGAGGCGACGCTGGTGGGCGGGGACTTCTACGACCTGTTCGAGTTGGGGCACCAGCGCCTCGGCGTGGCCGTCGGCGACGTCTCGGGCAAGGGGCTGGAGGCCGCCACGCTGATCTCGTTCGTCAAGAGCAGCCTGCGAGCCTACGCCTACGAGGGCTACTCCCCGGCCCGGGTCCTCGCCTCGATCAACGAGGCGGTGGGCCGCCTGACCCAACCCTCGGAGTTCGTGACGGTGTTCTTCGGCGTCTACGACTGCCCGACGGGGCGCCTGCGCTACTGCAGCGCGGGACACCCGCCGGCGATCGTGCGCAGGACCGGAGCGACCGGAGAGGCGCCCGTCGAGACACTGCCGACCGACTCCCCGCTGCTCGGCGCGTTCTCGGGCGCGACGTTCGAGGACGGCGAGGCGATCCTGAACGCCGGCGACACGTTGCTGCTGTACACGGACGGCGTGACGGAGGCTCGCAGCCCCGAGGGCGGGCTGTTCGGGCTGGAGCGGCTCGCGGAGGCCGTGCGCGAGGCGCCGGCGGAGGGCGACCTGACGGCCGCGGTCTTCGCGCGGGTCGAAGCCTACTCGGAGGGCCGTATCGCCGACGACGTGGCCATGCTCGCGCTCACGCCGGAAGCCTCGCTGTCGTGCGAGGCGCCCATGAGGTGAGTCCCCGACCCTCTCAGGTTCCGACTCGCACGGCCGCGCGCACGGCCTCGACGCAACCCGGCGCGTCGGCCGCGTAACCTGCGGCCAGGGCGGAGGCGTACTCGGCGGTGACGACGGCGCCGCCCACCAGCACCGGGATGCCGGGGGCCGCGGCGCGCACCGCTCGGACCGCCTCCTCCATCCTGGGGAGCGTCGTGGTCATCAGCGCCGAGAGACACACGACGTCGGCCGAGCGCGCTGCCTCGGCGACCTGCTCGGCCGGCACGTCGGCGCCCAGGTCGTCCACGTCGAAGCCTTGACTCTCCAGCAGGCTCACGCAGATGTCCTTGCCGATCGAGTGGATGTCGCCCTTGACGGTGGCGAAAGCCACCCGGCCCTCGCTGACCGCGGCCTCGGCGGGGAGGTGTTCCTTGACGCGCGCCACGGCGGCCTTCATCGCCTCGGCGGCCGCCATCAGCTGCGGCAGGAACGTCTCTCCCCTGCCGAACGCGTCGCCGAGGCGCTGGATCGCGGGCGTGAGAACGCCGCGGATCACCGCGTCGGCCGCGATGCCGGCCGCCAGCAGGTCGTCGACGAGGAGCGGCGCCCCGTCACGGTCGCCGTTCTCGACGGCGGCGGCGAGCGCGGCGGCCGCCCGCTCTCGGGCCCTCCCGGGCCCGATCGCCCCGCCCGGCTCCTCCGGACCCCGGGGGGCCGCCCGCGCGATCCAGACCTCGGCGCGAGGGTCACGGCCCAGCAGCGCGTTCGCTGCGGCGGCTGCGCGAGCGACCTCGCGGTCGGCCGCCTCGGCGATCGCGCTCGCGAGCCCGGCGGCGGCGGCCATCTCCAGGAACGCCGCGTTGAGCGCGGAGCGCCCCGGAAGGCCGTGGCTGACGTTGCTCACGCCCAGCACGGTCGCCAGCCCCCGCTCGCGCGCCGCCGCCCACACCGCCTCGACGGTCACCTGCGCCGCTCGAGGATCCGCGGCGGCGGACAGCGTCAGGCAGTCGGCCACGACGTCGCGGTCGGACATCCCGTGCCCCCGCGCCGCCTCGCGGATGCGGTCGAGGACGGCCATCCTGCCCTCGACGGTGTCGGGGATGCCATCGTCGTCGAGGCACAGCGCGACCACCGCGGCGCCGTACCGCGCCGCCAGCGGCAGCACCGTCCGCAGCGAGTCCGGCGACCCGTCCACGGAGTTCACCAGCGCGCGCCCAGGATAGAGCTTCAGTGAGCGCTCCAGCGCCACGGCATCGGTCGTGTCGAGCACGAGCGGCAGGTCGGCGAGCGCCACGAGGGCCTTGACGGCCGCGGGCAGCGCCTCGGCCGCCTCCACGCCCGCGGCGCCGACGTTCACGTCGAGCAGGTCGGCGCCGGCATGCTGCTGGGCGACCGCGTACTCGCGCACGACGGACATCGAGCCGGCCCTCAACGAATCCGCGAGCGCCTTCTTGCCGGTGGGGTTGATGCGCTCCCCGATGATCGCGAGCGGCAGGCCGGGGCCGATCCGGACCGAGGCGCGCGGACCCGCCAGCGCCACGCCGGCCGGCGCCTGGCGCGCGGGCAGCGGCACGCGCCGCGCGAGGTCGGAGATCGCGCCCGTGAACGCCGGGGTGGAGCCGCAGCAGCTCCCGACGAGCGTCGCGCCCGCCTCGACGAAGAGCGCGGCGTGCGAGCCGGTCTCGTCCGGCGTACCGGGGAATACCGTGCGCCCCTCCTCCAGGCACGGCAGACCTGCGTTGGGCTGCGCCGCGACCGGCAAGGCGGTGGCAGCGGCCATCGCGCGCACCAGCGGCAGCATCTGCTCGGGCCCGAGACCGCAGTTCATCCCCACGGCTGCGGCACCCGCGGCCTCGAGCACTACCGCCGCCGTCGCCGGGTCGGTCCCGGAGAGGTCGGTGCGTCCCGAGAGCCCGAACGTCACGGACGCGATCACCGGCAGGTCCGGGGCGGCCGAGCGCGCCGCGAAGACCGCGCACCGGGCCTCGGCGACGTCTGTCATCGTCTCGACGATGAAGGCGTCGGGCCCCTCCTCGGCCAGCGCGCGAGCCTGCTCCGCGAAGAGCTCGAAGAGCTCGCCGAACGTGGCGTCGCCGAGCGGCTCCGGCACGAGCCCCGTAGGCCCCATGCTCGCCAGCACGTGCTGGGCGCCCGAGCGGCGCGCGATGCGTACGGCGGCGCGGTTGAGCTCGCGCGCCTGGTCGCCGAGGCCGTACTCGTCGAGCTTGGCGCGAGTGCCGCCGAACGTGTTGGTGGTGATGCAGTCCGCGCCCGCTATCACGTAGTCGCGATGCACCTGCTCGACGATCTCGGGCGCTGTGACGTTGAGCTGCTCGTGGCACTGCTCCGGCGGGACTCCGGCGCGCTGCAGCATCGTGCCCATCGCCCCGTCGATCACGAGCACCTCTCTGCCCAGCCTGACCCCGATGTCGGGCACGTCTCCCCCTCTTAGAAGCTCAGCGTCACGGCGCGCCTGGGGCATGCGCTCACGCACGCCTCGCAGTACACGCACTTGTCCTTGTCGAACACGAGCTCGGCCCGCTCGCCGAGGACCATCGCGCCGGGCTTGCAGACGGCGGTGCACAAGCCGCACACCACGCAGCGCTCCTCGTCCAAGGCGATGTCGGACGCCGCCGGTCGCACCTCGAGCCCCTCGTGCGCGAGGAACGCCATCGCGGCCTCGATGTCCTCCCGCTTCCCGCTGACCTCAACGACCATCCGTCCGTACTGGCCCGGCTGGATCTGAGCGCGCAGGATGTTGGGCACCAGGTCGAAGTCTCGCACCAGATGCCACGTGATCGGCTTCTTGGCCTGCCGGGGAGGGAAGGTCAGGTCCAGTCTCCTACGCATCGCCGCTCGCCTCCTCCGCGCCGAGGACCGGCTCTGGCTCTCCGCGCTCCTCGAGCGGCTTGAACGGAGGCGCGCCCGGGCCGGGCAGGGGCCGCAGCGGCGCAGAGAGCGTGAAGCGCTCCTCGGCCACCCAGCGCTTGAGGTCCTCGGCGATCCTCCTGGCGACCGCCAGGGAACTGATCGGCCCGCAGGGCACCTTGCGTCCCTCGACCTCGATCGCGCCGCCGCGCAGCTCCTCGTAAGTGACCGTGCCGAGGTTCGGCCGGCTGCGCCGCGCCACCCCGTAGTCGAACACCGTCGCCGAGAGTTGCGCGTCGGTCAGCGCCAGCGTCGCGGCCAGGTCCTCGTCGAGCACCGGGATCGGCACGCCGACCCCGACGAAGGCGCTCACCCCGTACCCGCTCATCGTCGCCGCCGAGAAGAACCCCGCGTCGGCGGCCTTGAGGTCCGCGATCACGGCCAGAGTGCCCGACGGCGCCACCGGGACGCCGTTGTCGTCGCGCGCCTGGTTCGGGTTGTGCTGCGTGCCCTCCCACGCCACGAAGCCCGGCGCGCCCGCGACGAAGCAGCGCGTGCCCACGCCGATGGCGCGGTACGTCGGGTCGTTGAGCAACGGCGAGAGGGAGCCCGAGGAGCAGTACGTCGCGTTCCCGTACTTCGGCAGCAGCGTGCCGAGGTAGGTCCGCAGCGTGCGGTCGGTCGAGTTCACCGCGACGGCGTAGTTCTGGTAGGCGTTGCGCGGGTTGAAGAGGTAGGCCTGGTTGAGGTCGTCCAGCGTGACCCATGTGTCGATCTCGGTCCGCGGGTAGCAGTCCGTCCCGGGGCCGCGCGCCCGCAGGCGCACCGCGCGTCCGCGCAGCAGGTCCTCGATCACGTGCGCCCCGCCGTACTCGATGCCCCTCGTGCGCGAGGGCTCGGTGACGCCGAGGTACGTGTCGACGGCCGCCAGCCCGCCCGAGGCCGGCACGTCGTTGAGCTCGATCTCGCCCATCTTTATCGGCGGGTCGGCGTGCCCGAAGTTGAGGAATGCCCCGCTGGAGCACATCGGCCCGAACGTGCCCGTGGTCACCACGTCCACCTTCCGCGCGGCGGCCTTCACGCCGTCTTCGGCCGCGACTTGCGCGAACTCCTCGGCGGTGAGCACGACCGCATCCCCGCTCGCGATGCGCGCGTTGATCTCTTCCCAGCTCTTGGCCACGCCGCACCTCCCGCATCCTGGCGCCTCTAGAGAAGACGACGCCGGCGACAGAAAAAGCCCCCCGCCCCTGCATGCCAGGGCGAGAGGCTCCTCTCGCGGTACCACCCGACTTCACCGCGACAGTACCTCGCGGCCTCGTTCCGGGCACGGGACCGGTCTCCCCCGCGCGGCGGGGCCCGCGGGGCCGTCCGATGCCCTCCAGCCCGAGGTAACGGGGGCGTCCGTCCGGCATTACTCGGGCTCGGCGGCCGTCGTGGGCGCCGCGCGCCTTTCCTCCGGATGCCTCCGGGGCCATGTTCCGCGGCTTGTCGGGCGCCGGCTCCCAGCGTCTCCGGCTCTCTGGGGCCCTACCGGACCGCGTACTCATCCCCATCGACGGCGATGTCCGATGTGTGGTTGTGACCTAACAGGATACGGACGCGGAGCCCGGAGTGTCAACGCGTC